>CAZPCR010000332.1:0-4056 GCA_964585035.1 uncultured Anaerolineaceae bacterium | reverse complement strand
ATGTCCCGGCTGTACCGCAACTGACTGAGGCCGCGCATAAAGCTCGTCGCATCGGCCTCGGAATTATGGGCCTGGCCGATTTAATGTATCACGTTGGTGTACGCTATAGTTCGGTGGAGGGGCAGGAGTTCGCCGCACAGGTGATGGAGTTCGTCCGTTATCATGCCATGCAGACCAGTATCAAGCTGGCAGAAGAACGTGGCCCGTTCCCTGCCATCGAAGGTTCGATCTATGATATGGATAATATGAGCTGGACGCCGCCTCAGTCGCTGGTCAAGTACGAGCATGATTGGAGTCGTCCGGATGTCGACTTGGAGACAATTGTAGAGGGTATCAAGGCGCACGGTATCCGTAATGCAGCGCAGACCACCGTCGCTCCGACGGGAACCATTGCAACGGTCGCAGGCTGTGAAGGCTATGGCTGTGAACCGGTTTTTGCTCTGGCGTATATCCGGCATGTAAACGATCATGGCAAGGACCTGCAACTCACCTATGCCAGTCCGCGCTTCGATGAAGCTCTGAAGAAACTGGGCCTGGGCGAAGAAAAGCGCCTTGAGATCGTTGAACAGGTAATGAGTGACGGCACCTGCCAACACATCAGTGAGATCCCACAAGCCGTGCGCGATGTCTTCGTTGTCTCGGCCGATATCACCGCAGAAGAACATGTCCGCATGCAGGCCGCCTTGCAGGCCTTTGTCGACAACTCGCTCTCAAAGACTGTCAACTTTTCAGAATTGGCAACGGAAGAAGATGTGGCGCGTGCCTATATGTTAGCCTGGGAACTGGGCTGCAAAGGGATCACCGTATACGTTACCGGTTCGCGCGATAAAGTTGTATTAGAGACCAAGGCGACCGCTGAAAAGAAAGAACCGGTTACGCCTCCCTTGAAAACTGAAGTGGGCGCCTTCGCACCGATTTCTTCATGGGCCGACGGTAAAAAACCGCGCCCGCGTGCCTTGCACGGTGAGACTTATAATATCGAAACTCCCGTCGGCAAGGCTTTCATTACCATCAACGAGAATGGCGGCTCCCAACCATTCGAGGCCTTCATCAACACAGCCAAGGCCGGCTCCGAGACCGCCGCGGTCTCAGAAGCGATCGGACGTTTGATCTCTTATATCTTGCGGCTTTCATCGCCTATCCTACCAACAGAACGCCTGCGGGAAGTGATACGGCAGTTGGTTGGCATCGGCGGCGGGCGCTCGCTGGGCTTTGGACCGAATCGCGTTCGGTCGCTGCCGGACGGCATCGGACAAGTATTCGATCTGTATTTGCGTGAGAAAGAAGGCGTGGTCAATGATGCCGTAGCTCTTACCGATCTAACCGATACCGGTCATACCATCGAAGTCGAAGCAGAAGTCGCGCAGCCCAGCTTGAAGATCGGAGATCTTTGCCCTGAGTGTGGTGAAGCCGCCGTGGTCAATGAAGAAGGCTGCCGGAAGTGCTACGCCTGCGGCTACAGTGAGTGCTAGGATTTTTGTGCCGTCCCCAAACTTAATAGTTTGGGGACGGCACAGTTGCATTGGGATAATTTTATGAAGGTATTTGCAATCTCCTTCCTCGTCTTAGGTGCAGGGTTTTTAGCTGCCGCTATCGTTATTTTGCTTACTAAAGGATTTGGTGATGTGACTTCGACGCTGATTATCACCTTCAGTTGTATCGGAGTGCCGTTTTTTTTGTTCGGTGTATGGGGCACATATTTGGAATTAAAACCGTATGATCCGAACGCAACCAGGGAAATAAAAAAGTAAAAACCCAAATTTCCGAGGTTCACGTAATACGCTTCGTAATGCTGTGGACCTCGGAGGTCTAAAATGGTTGTAGAATAAAGAGGGAGACCAGGTATAAAAATGGACGATAAAAAATTACGACAACTTCTCGAACAACTGCGCGATGAAATTGATAATGCCGGGAAAGTGGATGAAAAAGGCCGTGCTCTTCTGGTTGATATAGACAAAGATATACGTGAGCTGCTGACCCGCTCTGAAACCAGCGTGTTAGTGCCTAAACCTGCCCTGCGGCAGGGATTGGAAAATGCACTTCGCCATTTCGAGGTTACGCATCCCGAACTTACGGCTGCCTTGTCGACGTTACTTGAAGGCTTAAGTAATGCAGGGATTTAATGGACCCCCTAAATACGATGGGATTGATTTCGGATCGGTAATTAAATAAATATCCGCATTCACAACGAACCCAAAGAGTCGGCATGCCACGCCTCATTCTAGCCGCTGACCGCATCGTCCGTGCCCGTAAGCTTATCCAACAGGCGCGCGAATTACCCATCCCCGCGGAGGAAGGCCGTGCTGATTTCACTTATATCGCCCAAGTGAAGGACTTATTACGACAAGCCCGTGACCTTATCAAATTCATTCCCTTGACCCCCAGCGCTACCGATGAAATGAAAGAGCAAGTCAAAATGATCTACAAAGAAGCAGATCAGGCCAATCAGGATATATTGCATTAAGGTACTGTCGGGTGATAGGAAAAATGAATAGGATGAAGGAAGCTTGTAATTAACTTTCCTACTTCTATATATTTTTTTCCTGCATTACCTCGCCATTCCAAAAAAATACATAACCAAGTATAAATATCAGAAAAGGGACATGCACAGCCTAAGCCACGAGCATGTCCCTTTTTCGGACTCTTTTTATGAAAGGTTGTTAGTAAGTCAAATCAAAGTAGTCGCGCGATTCATGCGCCAAATCGTCCAGGTGAGGAACGCTGCGAATATTACCCAGGCCGTATATGGGAGCAGGAGCGCGCCGGCTAGGGGATCGAATACCCAGAAAATTGCCAACATTGCCAGGATCACTGTCAATAAAACGAGGATATCAGCCAGTGCCATACCGGGTCTATGGAGCTTAAAAAATATCCAGGTCCAGGCAGTATTTAAGAACAGTTGCACAATAAACAGGACGAGAGGAAAGATGGCTGTACTGAAATCGTAGTTTTTCCAAATGAGCCATGCTGCTGCAGCCATCAATAAATAAAGCAGTGTCCAAACCGGACCGAAAATTTTGTTGGGTGGATTCCAGCTAGGCTTTTTAAGATTCTGATACCACTCGTCTGGCAAAAAACGAGAGCCAAGCCAGGCTGCGCCAAAGGTGAGTATCAGCCAACCGATTGCACCAAGAATGGATTGAATAATTGTCATAAAAGTTAAGTCCTTTCCCTGTCAAACAAAACAAAAAATGTGCCACGTCCTCCCAAGAAGATATAGGTAACCGACTTTATGGATATTGGGACACAAGATCGCTGTCAATTTTGATTCCTATTTAAGCACCCCGGCCAATTTTGCCTATTCCTTGGGCTTGGTAAGAAGGAATCGCGGAGAGAAAATCTCCCGACGATATTTTAATGTCTTTTTGAAGGAGCACTCTTTGCAAGAACATTACACTTTTGATTGGTTTGCAAGCGGCTCCTTTTACTTTTAACTGAAAAAGCAGGTTATTTTTCAGTTATTGTGACGCTCTCCATTGCATCACCCTGGAACGTCGGGTTTTGGTCCGGGTTGCGACGTGTAAAGGCGTTAACAACATCCATTCCACTTATTACCTGTCCAAAGATAGTATAACCACCATTGAGCTGCGGTTGCGGTCCAAAAGTGATAAAGAACTGGCTGCCGTTTGTATTTGGCCCGGAATTAGCCATCGCGACCACACCTGCTTTATCGAAAGTCAGGTCACTGCTTTCATTGACGAATTGATAACCGGGTCCTCCCTGGCCAGTCCCGGTTGGGTCTCCACCTTGCGCCATGAAACCTTCTAGCACACGGTGAAAGGTCACGCCGTTGTAGAATCCCTGACGAGCAAGAAAAACAAAACTGTTTACCGTTATGGGCGCTTTGTCCGGAAATAACTGGATAACAAAATCACCGCCCTTAGCCATTTTTACGTCGGCGGAATACTGTTTGTTGACGTCAATGGTCATCTGTGGTGCGGAAGCCCATTGATTCACGTCTGTTTTCGTAGCCGTGGCCGATTGCTTCAAGTCTATTTTCTCAGCGGGTTTGTTTGTTAGAATGAAAATCAATATTGCTGATGCAAGGATGACTAA
>CAZPCR010000331.1:0-4083 GCA_964585035.1 uncultured Anaerolineaceae bacterium | reverse complement strand
CAACCTGTGCCGGTTTGCGAACAAAGTCCTTGCGGATATGCTTGGGTATGCTACGGAAGAAGTGATCGATACGCCATTCATCAACTATGTGGCACCTGAAAGCAAGGCTCTCGTCGCCGGCAGGGTGAAAGCGCGGCTGGCAGGCGAAGATGCTCCACCGGTATACGAAGCCCGGTTACTTCGTAAAGACGGCACGGCCTTCGATGCCGAACTCTCGTCAGGTGTGATCCTCTACCGAGGGAAATCAGCCGATGTGGGATTGATCCGTGATGTCACCGAGCGCAAGCAGGCTGAAATAGCGGTGCAAGAGAGCCAGGCACGGTTCCAGGGCCTGGTTGAGACCCTGAGTGACTGGATCTGGGAAGTAAACCAGAACGGCATCTATACATATGTCAGCCCAAAAGTCAAAGACATATTAGGCTATGAACCAGAAAGAGTTTTAGGCATGACGCCGTTCGATTTGATGCCACCTGAAGAATCCCACCGTGTAGCGGGTGTGTTTGGGCCATTGTTGTCAGCACGGAAACCGCTGATGGCCATAGAGAATACGAACCGGCACAAGGATGGTCACCTGGTCGTGTTGGAAACAAGCGGTCTGCCGTTCTTCGATGCCAACGGCTTGTTCAAAGGATATCGAGGCACCGATCGCGATATTACCAAACGTAAACAAACGGAGGCCCTCCTCCGGTCAATGGTTGATAATGCTCCGGAAGCGATTGGTATCGTGGATTTGACGACCGGGTTATTCACCGATCCGAATGAAAATGCGGTCAAACTCTACGGCCTCCCGCCCGAAGAATTGGTGAAAGTCGGTCCCGCTGATATGAGTCCGGCCATCCAGCCCGATGGCCGCAATTCGGTCGAAAAAGCGATGGAAAAAATCAATGCAGCCATGAAGGGTGAGACCCAGGTTTTTGAATGGATGCATCGCAATGCACAAGGAGAAGAGATCCCATGCGAAATTCGGCTTGCGCGCCTGCCGGGTGACCTTCCAAAAGTCCGGTTCACTGCCACAGATATCACTGAGCGCAAGAGAGTACAGCAGACAATTCAGGAATCGGAAGCAAGATATTCTGCGGTGGTCAATCAGGCAAATGACGGGGTGATCATCATCCAGGATAATCTCTGTCAATTTGTAAATAAATACCTGGCAGACATGCTCGGATATACACCGGAAGATATGCAGGGTTCACCTTTCATCAACTATGTTGCTCCGGAAAGCAGACCGCTGCTGGTCAGCCGTGTGAGAGCGCGCCTGGCAGGTGAGGATGTTCCTTCGGTATACGAAGCTAAAATATTACGCAAAGATGGTGTAATCCTCGATGCAGAGTTTTCGGCTGGTGTCATCCAGTACCGTGGAAAATCCGCCGATGTGGGATTGATCCGCGATGTTACAGAGCGCAAGCGGGCACAGCAAGCGCTGCAGGAATCGGAAGCAAGATATTCTGCTGTGGTAACACAAGCGAAGGATGGAGTTGCCATCAACCAGGACAATTTACTCGTATTTGTTAACCAAGCCCTAGCGGATATGTTGGGGTATACCACGGCCGAGATTGAGAATACTCCAATTGATAACTATATTGCGCCTGAAAGCAGGGCCAGGGTTGTAAATCGCATCAAGGTGCGTTTGGCAGGCGAGAAGGTCTCATCAGTATATGAGGTTAGTTTAAAACATAAAGACGGCAAGACCATCGATACTGAATTTTCGGATGGTCTGATTGAATATCGCGGAAAGCCAGCAGGCGTGAGTCTGATCCGCGATATCACTGAGCGTAAGAAGGCCGATGAAGCCCTCCGTGAGAGCGAGGAGAGATTCCGCCGGTTTACCGAGGCGACTGTGGAAGGCCTGGTGTTCCACGATCAAGGCAAGATAGTTGACGTAAATCCGGCTGCAGTTTCCATATTTGGTTATTCTGATCTTAAGGAATTCATCGGCAGGAATTTACTGGAGTTTATCGTACCCGATGACCACAAGATGGTAATGGAACAAATGAAGCTGGAAAGCGTCGAGCCGTATGAGATCATGGGCATTAACAAAAATGGCACTATTTTCCCGGTGGAGACATCCACCCGCGCTTATCAGATCGGCGATCGCTTTATTCGGGCATCTTCCATCCGAAATATTGCCCAGCGCAAACAGGCTGAAGCCCTTTTGCGATCGATGGTTGAAAATGCGCCGGAAGCGATCGGGATCGTGGATTTAAGAACCGGGCTGTTTACCGATCCAAATGAAAATGCGGTTAAACTTTATGGACTGTCACCCCAAGAACTGGTAAAAGTCGGCCCTGCAGATATGAGTCCGCTTAATCAGCCGGATGGCCGTAATTCGGTCGAGAAGGCCATGGAAAAAATCAAATCGGCGATGCAGGGCGAACCCCAGGTATTTGAATGGATGCATCGCAATGCTAGCGGAAAAGACATCCCCTGCGAAGTTCGCCTTGTGCGCTTGCCGGGAGATCTTCCGCAGGTTCGTTTCAGTGCCACGGATATCTCCGAGCGGAAGCGTCTGGAACAACAGATCGAAACGGCCTATGAGCGCCGGGGCCATCAAGTACAGCTCTCCACCCAAGTCTCACAGTCCATTGCCGGCGCAGCCAGCCTGGAGGACTTATATCAACGCGTGGTGATCCAGGTCAAGGAAAGGTTTGGTTATTACCATACGCAGCTTCTCCGCTATTATGCAGACCAGGATGCCGTGGTTTTGATCACAGGTTATGGTGAGACAGGCGCGAAGATGTTAGCCGCCGGGCACCGTCTACCGATGGGCGAGGGCCTGATCGGTACCGCTGCTTCCACTGGAGAAACTGTGCTGCGGTCTACCCTGGAGAATGACCCGGACTGGCGCCCCAACTCTCTGTTGCCCGACACCAAAGGCGAGATCGCAGTGCCGATCAAGCTGGGAGATAACATTCTAGGCGTGCTTGATGTTCAGAGTAATGCAGCTGGCACGCTCGGCTCAGATGACCAACTCCTGCTGGAGGGTTTGTGCGGACAGATTGCCACCGCAATTGAAAGCACCCGCCTGAGACAGGAAATGACCGATCGACTCGAAGAGATCAACCGCCTGTATCGTGCCATGAGCCACGAAGGTTGGCAGACTTATCGTGAGACAGCCGATTTCCCGATGGGTTTTATGTATGATCAGACAGGCACGCGGCCGGTTGAGAACTCCGGACTGACCGAAGAACTCATCGCCAAAATCCCGTTGACCGTGCTTGGAGGCGAAGTTATCGGATCTTTATCTGTCGCTGACGATCCGCAACGTCCTTTCTCACCGGAGGACCAGACTTTCCTGCAACAAATCTCCGAGCAAGTCACTTTGTCGTTGGAAAGCGCCCGTCTTTTTGAACAAACTCAGTCTGCCTTGAGCGAGGTTGCCCGCCGGGCTTCGGAGCTCGATACGGTGGCCAGATTGAGCGCAACCACCTCCACCGTACTCGATCCTGATACTTTGCTCCAAACCGTGGTGGACCTGACGAAAGAGCGGTTCGGCGTCTATCATGCACATATATACCTGGCGGATAGCGCCTGGCAAACTCTGCTCCTGGCATCCGGCGCCGGCGAAATAGGGCGGAAGATGGTTGCCGATGGACTCGCCATTGCAATGGATGCCGATAAGTCGCTGGTAGCCCGTGCAGCCCGCGAACGAGAAGCGGTGATCGTGAACGATGTCCGGAGTGAGCCTAACTTCCTTTCCAACCCATTACTGCCCAATACCCGGTCCGAGATTGCCGTGCCTATGATCGTGGGCGATAAGGTATTGGGCGTTTTCGACGTGCAATCTGATAAATTGAATGGCTTCACCAAGGACGATGCCAACATCTATACCACATTGGCATCCCAGGTGGCAGTCGCATTGCAGAACGCACGCCTCTATGTAGAGCAGGCCGCCACAGTCACCCAATTACGCGAACTCGACCGCCTCAAATCGGCCTTCCTGGCCAACATGAGCCATGAGCTGCGTACGCCTTTGAATTCCATCCTCGGTTTCTCGGATGTAATTTTGGAGGAAATCGACGGCCCGTTAACGGAAACCATGCATAACGACCTGCATCTCATCCAGAAAAACGGCCAACACCTGCT
>CAZPCR010000330.1:0-4094 GCA_964585035.1 uncultured Anaerolineaceae bacterium | reverse complement strand
CCTGCATGTCTTGTTGAATAGTGTCGATGTTTTTACCATGCCGAGCGATGCGGAGTTGCTTAGCATTGCCTCTCTGGAGGCGATGGCGTGCGGCCGGCCCATGCTGTTGGCCGACGCAGTCGCCCTTCCGGAGTTGGTCACACCGGGTGTCAACGGATACCTGTTCAAGCCGGGCAGCGCAGAAGACGCGGCTCATTACATGGAAATGCTGGCCGATCAGCATGAACGATGGAAAGAAATGGGCCAGGCGAGTCACGAAAGGGCTCAGGTTCACAGCCTTGAAAACACGGTTCAACGATATGAAGAGTTATATAAAAAACCGCTTGAGAAAGCCCCGGCAGTGACCCGCGCGGGTGAATTCGAAACGGATCGAGCGGAAGCATCAGTTACTTCTCAAGAGGCTGCCTTGATCCGCCGCTCCAAGCGTTAGCCAAACAACGCGATCACTACGATCCCCGCAAAGATTACGGTCGCGCCGACCACTCGGCGTCGACCCATTTTCTCACCTAAAAACTGCCAGCCCGCGAAAGCTCCCATTACAACGCTTACCTCCCGGATTGCGCCTGCATATCCCAGGAGTGCGAAGCTGTAAGCCCAAAGAGCAAGGGAATAGGCTGCGACAGTCAGTACACCGATCACCAGCAGCCGTAAATAATGGCTGCCAAGTTCGGTTTTGAGCATGGGCCATCCATAATGCCGAATAACGAGTGGCGCTGAGAAAATGGGCAGTAGTAAAAAGATCATGATCGTGTATGGAAGGGCAGAGGTATGCCGGACTGCCGTGCCGTCAACCACTGTATAGATCGAGATCACGAAGGCTAACAGGATGGCGAGTAAAATGCCGCGTACATGGGGTTTGCCGCCGGTCTGAAACAAGTCGCTGCTCCCTACAACCAGCAGCCCGAAGATTATTATAATCAGGCCGATGATCCCGCCAACTGTGAAGGTTTCACGCAGGAATACCACGGACCATAGCGCAATAAATGCAGGTGCCGTGCCGCGGCCCATTGGGTAAACGAGGGAAAAGTCAGAGTCGTTATAGGCAGCGGATAAAACCACATAATAGACGCCTTCGAGAAACACGCTTAAGAGCAGAAGCCCCCAGATACTTCGGGCGGGTAAACCTGTGAAGAACAAAACAGGTGTGAACAATCCGGCGCCTATCACTGCTGCCCACCAGACTGCCACATATTTTTCCCTTGACTGCTTTAGGAGCAAATTCCATATCGTATGCACGATGGCAGAGCCGAAGAGAAGTCCAATCGCGCCCAGCGGCATTGTGTTCCTCTTTTCCAAAGCGAAGGGTTATTTGCATGTTTTTACTGACCGGTCTGACATGCAGTGTGAGTAATTACTTCTTTTAATAACAACGGGTCCGATTCTTACATCAAGCTCGTCTAAGCTTTTTGTGACATGCGGTAGTAAAGTAGGACGCTGCCATCTTCCCACTCTTCCGATTTGATCAACTTCAAAGGGATCGCTGCGCTTCTTACCCTGCCCAACCCGGCCGCCAGTGTAGGGGCTGTTTCTCCTCCGAAGATCATCGGTGCAATGTAAATGGTCAGCTCGTCCACGAGACCCAGGTTGATCATCTCAAAATTTAAAGTTGCGCCACCTTCGACCATCAGATTCTTGATTCCATTATCTTTTAACATGTGCAGAACGGCAACCAGATCCACATGCTCGCCGCCGAGTACATACACTTCCGCGCCGCTGGAGAGGAGCATTGCCAGTTGCGACTCCGGTGTTTGGGATGTAGTGAACAACATTACGCGGGATGGTCCGGTTGTCAAAAAATTGGAATCGCTCTTGAGCTTCAACTGTGAGGCGACGGCCACTTTGACAGGGTTCGTGGATAGACCCAGTGCTTCGCGTTCAGCGCGCAGCACTTCCGATTTTATGGTCAGTTTAGGATCATCTCCATGCAGCGTTCGCCCGCCGATCAGCACTGCATCCGACTCGGCACGCAGCTTGTCGACACGTTCTTTATCGCGAGCGGATGAAATCGCCGCGCCGTGTCGTTCGAACGTATCGATCTTTCCGTCGGCAGTTGCAGCCACATTCACATGCACATAAGGGCGGTCCATTTTTTTATGTCTCTGTTCTTGAATTAAGGCGAACTCGTTCCTGGAACCTCTTCGCCCATGGTTAACACTTTGATGTGCCCCGCGCTTTGTTGATCGGCGAGCCAGGGGATAAAATCATTCATTACTTGTGGCTTGACGGAGAAAAAATCGCAAGAGTCGCACACGTGATGAAAGATGAAGATGATCCAGCCCCCTCCTTCCCTGCGGGTTCCGCCTACGTACGCCTCTAATTTACTAAGGCCTGTATCATTAACAATGTAGGGAAAGGCGAGCAATGCATATGGGTTGGAAAAAGGCATCCTCTGCGGCCCGCCCAGGATCGTGCGCGCATTGGTATATCCACATTCCTTGACGATTTTAATGACCTGATCGTCAAAATTTCCAAAAGGATATGCAAAGGAGATTGGATTGAATCCATGCTCCACTAGGTTCTTCCGATCATCGCAGATCTCATGTCTCAGGGTCGCAGGGTCGAGGCCTCCGAGCTTTATATGGTCGAGGGTATGGCCACCGATATCATTCCCATCGTTTTGCAGGTTTTGCAGTTGATCCCAGGTCATAAATCCCTTACTTCCCACCAGCCCGCTTGGAATATAAAAAGTGGCATGCAATCCGTATTGTTTGAGGACGGCGGCCACGGGATAGTTATCGGCATTACCATCATCAAAAGTTAAAGAAACCAGCGTAGCCTGTGGTGGAAAAGGTGAGGGAGTGGGCGTGCTTGCAGCAGGGTACGAAAGCCCGCAGGCAGAGATCACTAAAAAACCAAGGACGCAGGTTGCAATTAGTTTAACCCGAAGGGGCAGGCAGGCGGTTATTGAATTTGTGGTTCGCATCAATAACTTTTCTGGAAATATTGCTGGACAATATCCGAAAAATCCTTATGTGTGTGCTGGCGCAGGACTGCAAAAAAACCGGCGCCGGTGGCATGGCCGTATGAAAATTGCGAGGCATAATCTTTTAAGAAGGCAAAGAAAGCCTCGTCACCAATGCGGGTCCGCAGATCATCCAGAAAATCGGCGCCGTTCAGGTAAACGGCATTGACGTAGGCGCGGAATGTACCGAAGTCGTATATACTCGAATCCACGTACCCCTGCGGGCCAAAATAATTCACTCGGAAATTCCACCACCATTCACCGAAGTTTGGATAGTTGTATTGGTAAAAGATATTCTCGCTGTATACGGCCATGGCTTCGTCCAGCCACGGCTCCATGGCCTGGTCGCTGCCCACCAGGCCAAACCACCATTGGTGCGCGATCTCGTGGGTCCCGATTGTGATCAGGTCGCTTTTGGCGGTGCCGTTGTAACCGGAATAGAAATTGGTTCCCAGAAAAACCAGCCCGTCGTACTCCTGTCCGTCCGGGACGTCGGTCTCCACAACGCTCAGACTCTGATGCGGGTAGGGTGCAAACTTGGCTTGATACAACGCAAGCGACTGCGTTGCCATCCACACGACTCCTTTACTGGCATTTTCGTAGCCGCTGAAATAGTACGAACTGATCTTGATGGACCCAACCGCCGACTCGTCCACTTTGAACTGATCGCTGGCTGACAATACAAAGGTACGCGCCCCTTCAAGATGATAATGCATTGAATCACCGTTCGAGTCGTTGGATGCAGACGCGGCGATCATTACGCCAGGTTTATTCACTTTAACGTTTACGTCGTAATCTGCCGAATCATAGACAAGATGTTCGCCAAAAGCGCCTGGGTCATGAAGCACCCATCCGCCGGAATACGGGACTATAAAAGGATACCAATCGGTTAGATTAAGCTGGTAACTAAGATAGCCAAATGTATCTGAGGAGGATTTCGGAGGCAGGCTGAGACTATAGCCCAATGAAAAAGTGGTGACTGCACCTGGCTGGATCGGTTGCGCCGGATAAATGGTCAGTCGCTGGCCGTCGAGAGTGTAATTCGTAACCGCTGTTCCATCCTGGCTGACCGCACTCAGTGAAAAACAATTCGCCCACAGATTGGGTTCAACTGCCATAACCACGCTCGCGA
>CAZPCR010000329.1:0-4111 GCA_964585035.1 uncultured Anaerolineaceae bacterium | reverse complement strand
TGATCGTAATAAAGCTGGAAGGCTGTCGCGGTAGAAAAGTCTTGCTGGACAGTGACCATATTAGGATCCGTAAGACCGGCTTCCCCGCCCTTGACCACCGGGATACCCATACCTGCTGCGGCCATTTGTTTCTGTGCGTCTGCGCTGGTCAGGTACTTAACGAAGTCGATGGCTTCCGGTGAGGCATCCTTACCAATCGCAAAGCCGTCGCCGCCGCCGACAACATCAGTAGCAACCCCAACGCCGCCCTCAACAAGGGGGAAGTTGAAGAAGCCCAGATTAGCAACACCCTTTTTATCAGCAGCGTTGGCAGATTCAACACTCGGAGCCCACTGACCGGATAGCTCCATGGCGGCCTTACCGTTTCCAAAGGTTGCCTGCATTTGGTCATGGGTGGCACCAAGATAACCGGGTTGGAAGGGCTGGAGAGCGATTAACTCCTTAAGCTTGTCGCCTGCCTGTACAAAGGCTGGATCCGTGAAGGAACCCGTCCGGGCATACGCTGCATTGAAGGCAGCCTGACCACCGATGCGGGTGGCGAGATACGACCAAATGTGCATCCCCGGCCATTTATCACCTTCACCCAGGGAGATGGGGGTGATGCCTGCAGCCTTAAGTGTCTTTACATCAGCCAGTAATTCAGTCCAGGTTGTGGGTGGGTTGGCAATTTTGGCTTTAGCAAACAAGTCTTTGTTGTACCACCAGCCGACCATGCCCATGTCCCACGGCACGCCATAATTCTTTCCATTAAGGGCGTATACGGACAACGGGCCAGCACCAAACGTACTCCGCCAGGCGCCGCCATTTGCATCGAGGTCCGGGGTGATGTCCTTCAAGAGTCCGGCTGCGATCTGCGAATTCATGTCGCCGCCGCCCCAGCTCTGGAAAATATCTGGTGGTGTGCCTGACTGCATAACTGTGGTCAACTTGGTCTTGAAGGCCTCATTTTCCAATACAGTGATGTTGATGGTCACGTTCGGGTGTGCAGCCATGTATTCAGTGGCAAATTTCTGCCAGAGTGACAAACCCGGATCCTTTGTCGAAATATGCCACCAATTAATGGTGACTTTCGGGGCTGCCGTAGGAGCGGCTGTAGCCTGAGGTGCCTGAGTAGCTTGAACGGCAGCAGTGGGTGCCACAGCTTGCGTGGCTGTGGCCGCAGGACCACAAGCAGAAAGCGCAAATGCTGTAATGACCATAAAGCTCAACAAAACAAAAATCTTACGGGACATTTCTTCCTCCTTATAAGGATCGTTTGAATCTTAAAATCGGTCATTTTGAGCGGATCGAAAAATATTCGCGTATAATCTGGATGTGTTGGTACTCCTTTCTGCTGAAGGGTTCCACACGCAAGGGACAGGGTTGGCTGGCCCTAGCCAGTCAGCCAGCCTTGTCTTTCGGAGATGAAGTCGAACCGCGAACGATCAATTCCGTCGGAAGTTCGATCCGGCTAATTTCCTTTTCCGAGTTTTTAAGCAAATCCAGGAGCATTTGGGTTGCAACGCGACCCATCTGTTCAAGAGGTTGGCGAACTGTGGTGAGTTCAGGCCGCACCGATTCCGCTTGTGGAATATCATCAAAACCTACAATTGAAATATCCTCAGGAACTCGCAGCCTGCGGCTTCTCACTGCATCCATCGCACCCATCGCCATTACATCATTCGACGCAAAAATGGCAGTAGGTGGGTTATCTATATCCATCAACGTACAGGCCCCTGCATAACC
Source organism: uncultured Anaerolineaceae bacterium (assembly GCA_964585035.1). Classification (GTDB taxonomy): domain Bacteria; phylum Chloroflexota; class Anaerolineae; order Anaerolineales; family Villigracilaceae; genus Fen-1038. The sequence continues at coordinate 2,386 of CAZPCR010000329.1, read as the reverse complement.
ATCAGATTGGAAGAATGTTCCTTCGTATATTAAGCGAGGATCCTTGGCAATATGATGAATACGCAGTGCCGATTCATGTCCATCCAGCCTGTCACTGGCCGCGCCCAAATCCATGGAACCCGTAATAAAACCGATACGCGTATGGCCAAGCTTGATGAGATATTCGGTGGCGTTATACGCCCCTTGCCAATTACTTGCACCCACTGCGGGGCAATTCTGGCCAGTTCCCTGATGATCGATTAATACAAATGGGAAATTCCGATGCGTCAATGTCTCTACATAGTCTGCCGGATTGCGTGGCAGAACAAGTAACAAGCCATCGACCATACCTTTGCCCATATTTGCAACATAGCTCGCTTCCTTGGAAGCCGTGCGGTGAGTTGTGAAAAGCATCAGGTCGAGCTGTTCCAGCGCCAGCTCGGCGTCAATGCCACGCATAATTTCTCCGATATATCCCGTACCGAGATCGGGTACCAACAGACCAATTACATTGGTTTTGCTGCCCCTCAGGCTGCGCGCCTGGCGATTGGCAACATATCCCATTTCCCGCATAACCTTCGAAACACGCTCGCGTGTTTCTGGTGCAACATGGATATTATTATTTATCACTCGTGAAACTGTACCAAGAGAAACGCCCCCTTTCCGCGCTACCTCCACAATTGTTACTTTAGAAAGAGAATTTTGCTTTGTCATATTTTGGAAACGTTTACATCGATTTTCAAAATATTTTCACTGATCCTGGCGGATATCTCGATTTTAAGGGATTTATAACAAATAACACTGCAATTAATCGATTTCATGGGTTGAAATTACTTATTTGCTTAAACTTTTTATATCTCGATTATGGAAACGTTTCCAAGATTATAGCAAATCCTGTTCCACTAGTCAAGTACCTAGAGCCCTAAACCGACTATTAAGGGAGATTGGGATGAGGACGACTCGATTTCCCAATCTCGGAGCTCCTGGAAAACAACACTTAAAAGGTTGAATGCTTTAAGGGGTAATAATTAGAATTATTTGAATTTGATGTTTTCGAATCGTTCCGGATAGAATTTATAAAAGGCTCCTTAATTCGTGATATATTCGGTTGGCAAAATTATCAGGAAATCACTCTCTTGACCGCCATCATGACTTCCCTTACTTCAATGTCCAACTAAATTTTTTTTCTTTAAGGCTTATGAAAAAGATAAATATATCCAGGATATTCGTTATCGTCGCAATTGTAGTCAGCGTATTGTTATTAGTTGCTATCCTATTAAACCTTGATTTGTTTTTGCGACTTTATCAAGCGTACCAAAATGGCAAACTGACAATGGAAGTGGTGCAATATGAAATCGCGTCTTACGATATCAGACAACCTTTCCCGGTCATGCCAAAAAGCTCGAAGGTCTCTCCGAAAGATGGCATGACCCAAATTTATATCCCTGCAGGTGAATTTATCATGGGAAGTGGTGATGATTTAAGAACTGATAATCCGCAGCATCGTGTCTACATGGATTCTTTTTGGATGGACGAAGTGGAAGTCACAAATGCAATGTATGCAAAATGCTTTAATGTGGGAATATGTGGACATCCTGCGAATTATGACACTTATTATGGGATCTGGGCCTATCGTGATTATCCCGTGGTATATGTCAATTGGTATCAGGCAGATCAGTATTGCCATTGGGTTGGCAGAAGTCTGCCAACTGAAGCTCAATGGGAAAAAGCGGCCCGAGGTACAGATGGACGAAGATATCCCTGGGGCAACCGACTCCCTACCCCACTCCTGGCAAACTTCAATATGTCGATGATAGGCGAACCAGTTCCGGCTTTCAGATATCCGCTCGGGGCAAGCCCATATGGCGTTCTGAACATGGCAGGTAATGTTCGTGAATGGATCGCGGACTGGTATGACGAAAGTTATTATCAATCATCACCATATGCCAATCCTACAGGTCCCGCCACGGGTACCCAACGCTCGCTACGTAGCGGCTCTTATGCCGAAGATCAACAACAAATTTCTGTTTATACACGCTTTAAACATTTACCCGATTCTGCCGGCCTTAGTCGGGGCTTTCGCTGCGCGGAATACCCTTAATCCAGAGTTGACTACTTATAATAAATACTTAACTTAAAGAATTTAGCAGTGACAATTCAAACAATTACCAAATGCAAAAAGATTACCTGGCCTTATGTCGGCCTAATTACAAGTTGGGCAATTAAGAAGCCGAATGCGTCAAATATTGAAGGCCCCTTTTCTGGACTCTTTTCCGGCATCCAAGTCTGATCTTATTGGCGATCACTCTGGCAATCTATGGTCTTCATTTCCCTCAGGTGGCAACTCTGCATGTCGCTTATCTAGATCCGATAATATGAGTGCGAATTTCACGATACACTTGAGTTG
>CAZPCR010000328.1:0-4134 GCA_964585035.1 uncultured Anaerolineaceae bacterium | reverse complement strand
ATCAAAAAAAGTTTACAAGGTACTGCGAAGCGCTAAGCGAGCAGTAGAGATTTATGCAAGAAGCAGTAAACGGAGTAATTTTTGGTCCACTCGATAACCCGAATGGGGTGATATACTACCGTTCTTATCCATTTAGCAAGTAAAGGAGACTTTTATGAGTGTTGAACAAGTTGCACGCGATCTCGTATTGAACATGAACAACGAAGCCAAGGTAAAAACAATGGTCACTTCGGACGCCATGGCTAGCGGCGGCGTACTTCCCAAGGCCATCCCTGTAATGGAAGCAATGAAAGTGATGGAAAGCCTAACAACCGCCTTTCCTGACCTTAAATTCAACGTTGAGCAAGTCAACGTGAACGGCGATAAGGCTACTGTGAAGGCGCAATGGAGCGGCACCAATACCGGGCCGTTGAGCATGCCGGGGATGCCCACCGTTCCGGCGACCGGAAAAAAGGTATCAGTGAAAGATGGGTACATCATCACGGTGAAGGGCGATAAAGTCTCTCATATGCAAGTCGACTCGCCTGCCGATGGCGGCATTCCGTCGGCCATGGCGCAGATCGGCGTCAAAATGCCGAGCATGTAGCTCAATAAAAAAGTGAACCCCGCCTCACGGCGGGGTTTTGATACCAGGTAAATATTCAGAATAGATATAAATTACCATTAAACCATGGGTGGATCGTGAACCAAGAGAACCATATTTTGCGCCAAGTTAGAAAACAATAAGATTGAAAATTTGATATATTGATCCTTAATTCCTGCAAGCTCAAGTACCCACTTGTGCAGTAACAGCATGGCCGTATCTGGCGGTGCAATTCTGCGTCCTATATGGGTAGAGAAAAATATTCATGATATCCGAGAGCGAACTCATCGAACGCGCTCGTAGTTTCGACCTGGCCGCACTGGCTGAAATCTACGACCACTATAGCCCGGGCATATATCGCTACGCACTGCACTTGTTGGGAGATCCTCAACAGGCCGAGGACTGCACGGCAGAAACCTTCACACGCTATCTGCAGGGCGTGCGCAGTGGGGGCGGGCCGCAGGACCACCTGCAAGCTTACCTGTACCGGATTGCACACAACCAAATCACAGACGTCTACCGACGCCAACCGCCTCCACCGCTACCCTTGTTCGACGACGTGTCCGGTGCAGACCAGGAGCCCATTCAAACAGTCGTCGAGCGGATCGAGAAAGAGCAGGTGCGGGCGGCACTGGTACATCTGACACCCGACCAGCGCCAGGTTATCGTCCTGAGGTACCTGGAGGGCCTGGAAAACGAAATGGTCGCCCTGGCGCTGGAAAAACCGGTGGGGGCGATCAAATCTTTACAGCACCGGGCGATCGATGCATTGCGGCGCATGCTTGTACCACAAAAGGAGGAGATCTATGGTGAAACCGAATAAACGCGAAGACGCGAATATCGAAAAGCTGCTGGGAAAACTAAACGATGCGCCTGCCCGTGACCCGCAGGCTCAGGCACACGGCCGGGCTCGTTTTCTTGCGCAAGCCAAAGCCCTTGCAAAGTCCCAGCCAACTGCGCCGGCCGTATCCCGAGAAGAAGAAGTGCGTCATACAGGGCGGAACGAAAACTTCTTCGAAAGGATATTGAATACGATGAAACTCCAAAACAGATTTACAGCCCTCGCCGTGGTTGCCGCAGTTATTGTTATCGCCGCGTTCGTGGCGAGCAACATCACCACCGTCTCGGCCCAGCAGATCATCACACGGGCCACCGCGGCCCAAACCCTGCCCACCCAGGGCATCTGGCACACCCAAATCCAGGTTTATCAGAACCATACAATGCTGGCGGGTAACCATCCAGGAACGACGACCATCGATGATGATTATTCCGATTTGACGAATGGCGAATATCGCTCCGTCACACAGGACAGTGCGGGGAAGATAATACAAGTCGCTGCTTATGATGGGACATACAATTATTCAGGTCTGCAAGCTGCCGGTAACGCCGGAACCGATCCATTGAAGGTCACGCGCGTCAAGGCCGGTCCGGATCAAAAGGCAAAAACAGGATCTATCGACCCGGTCGGCAGCTTCAAAGCGCTCTTCGATGATTTTCGAAACAACCCCAGGGTGAGAGTCGACTCGCAAAAGACCTGGACGGATGGCACCCCCGTGTATGTGCTGGTTGACGATAACTTCCAGTCCCAGAAGGGAGTGGATGGCGCGACCTACACAGGGTCGATGCGCATGGTTTTCAATTCAAAAACGTACCAGCTGATCGAGAGTCAAACCACGGTGCGCAACGGTGACCAGGATATTGTGATAGACGAGGTGCAGTGGCTGGTGGATGAAGTCCTGCCAACGGGCAGCCCGATGGCATGGGACCTGAGCGATCTGAAGGACATTAACATCGTCGACGAGGCTCAACCGGCCACGCAGGACAACCCGACCTTCGAGACGCTCACAGAACAGCAACTGGCGACTCACACGAAGAGCTTTTATGTTTTACAGCCCCTCCCGGCCGGATACACTGAGAAGATCGTTGCGGTCACGGACCAGCCCAAGGACCAGGATTACGGGTTTGAGGTCAACTATACCGGCCCCAATGGTGAGACCTTCGGTTTGCAGGCGGTGGGAAAGATGGAACCCGGCTTCGTAGAGTCGAACTTCTACGACGGCAGCTACAAGGCGGCCTCGGGCCTGATGATAAACTACAGCCCGTCACATTCGGGCGGCGGCACTTCGGCCATGCTGACGGCGCCGGACGGCAATAGTTTCCTGCTCACCAGCAGCCTGCCGCGTGAACAAGTTCAGAATCTGGTGGAAACCCTGATGAAGGGGCAGTAAGAATTAATGCTTAAGTCGGAATGCCTCGGCCCTTTCCCAGCCGAGGTATTTTTTATGCAGGTAACCGCCATTAGGAAACATATGACAGATAAACTAAGAAGATGGGAATATCGGAGCCTGCATGGAAGATCGCTGAAGGAAGAAGGCTTCCAGATTTTTGCATCAGATAACCACACAACACTCCAAGGATCAGGGCAATGATCAGAAAGGGCAAAAGAGCCGGAGTGTATCGAATCTGGACATGAAATGAGGCGAATATAAAGGCTGAGAGTATATTCGCGGAGAAGGGACTCAGAAATTTTCCATACTTCTTCAGGAAAAGGCCTCGGAACCACAATTCCTCCCTCAGACCATTACAGAGCACGAGAACAATGATCGCCGGTGCAAGTTCAAGAAAGCGAGAATGGGTTATTCCATTGTTTGGGAATAATCTTTGAACACGCCCGGACGAAGCGAATAGATAAAACACGACAAAGCCGATCACGCCGATTACGAGTGGCCACCACTTCCTTGTCTTATCGATAAAAATAGACCTCAGGTCGCCTCCCGATGCCTTTGTGAGCAGGATGATCGGAATAACCAGGCATGCGGTGCTGACCAGCTGAGCCAAAACGGTTCCCGTCACGGTCGAACCAAGTGGATTATTGGTACTTGGGGCCTCGTGCAAAATCTGCCGAACGAATGTCTGCTGAAGGAAACCACTCTGGTCGCCTGCAACTCCTGCAATCGTGAAGACGAAGAAGGCGAAAGGAATCTCCCAGTATTTGCTCAGATTGGACGCTCTCTTTGCAAGGAGAGCGAGCAATAGGAAAAAAGCAGCGAAACCCAGAAGGACACCTGCTTGAAGGATACTGGCGGGGAGCAATCCAACCAGTACTCGATATCCAAGACCTGCTGCTAGGCAGAATGCGACGAGTGCAAAACGCGATGCCAGACTCGTAGATTCCTTTAGGGGCTGAAGGTTGTCATTCGAAGCGTTGGATTTCATAGTAACCTCTAAGATAGGACGTCGATTTTTGAGATATAACCCGGCGGACAAAGTGGCGTTGCGCCTTTTGTCTTTCGGCTCGGCGACACGAGGGAAGGTCAAAGGGCAATTCTTTGGCAGTTGAATCCTACAAGGTAGAATAATATTTCCCCTTCACCACAAACCAATGTAAAGCCGAAATCTATGTAATAAGCGGCCATCTTGGCAAGGATAAGAATCTCGAAACTTGCGGTTAGATGCTCGGGTCCTATAGACATACATATTTAACTGTCCGATTTACAACCAAGCGATCATGAGTCATAAAACAATTACATTCCGGATCATTTATCAAGAAT
>CAZPCR010000327.1:0-4146 GCA_964585035.1 uncultured Anaerolineaceae bacterium | reverse complement strand
CGACCACCGGGATGACGGCGACAATCGCCCCCACCTCGCCCGCTACTCCTGACGCCACCACCTTTCCCGACCCCACTGCCTACAAATGGACAAAAGTAGTTTCAGGTCTTGTCTCGCCGGATGACATTCAATTCCCCGACGACGGTACAGGCCGAATGTTCGTCATCGAACAGGCTGGGCGTATCCTCCTCATTGAGAATGGTCAAATTCTGGCGCCTGCTTTCCTCGATATCAGGGACCGTGTCAGGAGCGCAGGCAATGAGCAGGGTTTGCTAGGTCTGGCCTTCCATCCGGACTTTAAAGATAATCCATACTTCTATGTAAACTATATAGATGAGAACGGTAATACGGTCATCGCACGCTTTCAAGCCAATGGCGATACCGCGGATGCAGCCAGTGAAAAAGATTTGCTCCATGTCAGCCAGCCTTTTCCAAACCACAATGGCGGCAGGGTCACTTTTGGCCCGGACGGTTATTTATATCTCGGCCTGGGAGACGGTGGTTCAGCAGGTGACCCCTTTGGTAATGGACAAAATACAAATGTTTTATTAGGCAAGATTTTGCGTATCGACGTGGATCACGGTGACCCCTACAGCATCCCTTCAGGTAATCCATTTGCAAGCGGCGGCGGCAAGCCTGAGATCTGGGCCTATGGTTTGCGCAACCCCTGGCGGTTCTCGTTTGATAAAAAAACCGGTGACCTTTATATCGGAGACGTTGGGCAGGATGCCTGGGAAGAAGTGGATGTGTCGATTGGCAATCCGCCCGGATTAAATTATGGTTGGAATTATGATGAAGCCAATCATCATTACGCGGGGAGTGCTCCGGCAAACTTAAAGCTCACCTATCCCGTTGCTGAATACAACCATCAGGGAGGCCGCTGCTCGATAACCGGCGGTTACGTCTATCGCGGTGCGATGCCTGAATGGAAGGGCGTATACCTATACGCCGATTTCTGCTCGGGCACTATTTGGGGACTTCTCCATTCACCGGACCCACAATCCCAGAATCCCTGGCTGTCTCAAGCCTTGTTCGAGACGCATGCCGGCATCACAACTTTTGGCCAGGACCCCTCAGGCGAAATATACTTCGCAGAGCGGGGTGGAACCATCTCTCGCCTGGGAAAATAAACCTGATTCTCTTTTTCCGATTAATACTCACTCTTTAGGGGAAATCTGGAACAATAAATCGGGCCTATTTTGTCCGAAACAAGGTCGTTTGTCACAATCATTTGTGACGCGTGTCACTGGCATCCATGTCTGACATCTCGTAAACTAAGGGCGTAATCTGGAGGTTCGATGGCTCTCCGTACTTGGCAAGTCAGTAACATCAAGTATTGCGAACATATCGGTCACGAGATCGAACTGGAATCTGAAGTCGTTTATCCAGCCGAGCAACTGCCTGACCAGCCTCCGCGACTGATCGCTCGTCGCTGTTCCAACGCCCTGGTTTGTAACCAGATCGATAAACCAGTCTGTGTTTGGTGCGGAACGAATCCCGATCATGACCCAACCTTATAAACCCGGTAGTGCTCTATTAGAGCCTGCCTGGCTTAACTCTCTCTCCTCCCTCTGAGTTGGTCTTTGGCTACCCCGCGAGCGATCGCGGGGCAAGCCGTTAAATAGGGGAAACTGAAAATTCCTTCAAAAAAGCGGCTACTTCTTCATCTGCAGGCTTCGCTTTGATCTGGTCAGGACTGCCAACCTGCCGCAGCCTGCCACCGATAAGGATGCCGACCCGATCGCCGAGTTGTGAGGCATCTTCCAGGTTATGGGTAACGATGATCGCCGTTCGATGATCCACAGCCAACAACGCGGCAAGGTCTCCTAGCAATTTGGAGTGTGCGGGGGGATCGAGCGCAGAAAAGGGTTCATCCAGCAGGATCAATTCCGGATCGAGCACAAACGCCCTGGCTAAACTCACACGCTGTGCCTCGCCACCTGACAATTCCCCGGCTCGTCGGTTTGCGAGCGATTCGATTCCCAACTTTTTCAACCAATAACCCACGCGTTGCTTGATCTTATCCTTCTGCATTCCGCGGAACTTCAATCCGAGAGACACGTTATCTACCACCGTCATATCCAGCAGAAGAGGCGCCTGAAAGACAAAAGAAATCCTGCGTCGATATTCCAGAGCCTTCCACTCCGCGAGGGGACGATCATCGAACAAGATTTCACCGCTCACCGGTTTCAGCAGACTTGCCAGCACAAGTAGAAGGGTGGTCTTTCCGGAACCGTTCGGGCCAATTAGTGCAAGGACTTCATTTTTCCGGATCTCGAGCGAAGGGATATCCAACACATTATGACCGCCGCGCCGCACGAGCAGGTTATGGATCTTAACCAGTGCGCTCATCGCTTGGCGGCCCTTTGTTGGATCCAGGTTAAGCCCCAATTCACCAGAAAGGTAATGGTCAGCAAGAGCACCGCCAGGCCGATGGCGTTACTGAAATCTCCCTTGCTTGTTTCCAGGACGATGGCAGTCGTCAGCACTCGCGTCTGATACCGGATATTTCCCCCCACCATCATGGAAGCCCCGACTTCGGAGATTACACTGCCAAATCCAGCCATCAACCCGGCCAGCAATGGCAAACGGGCCTCGCGCCACAACATCCAGATCATTTGCAGGCGTGATGCGCCGAGACCCAGCAATTGCAATTGCAAACCGGTATCCAGTGCCTGCAAGGCGGCTGTCGTCAAGCCGGTCACAACCGGAAAGGCAATTATCACTTGTGCGATCACGATTGCAGCCGGGGTATAAATCAGGTTCAAATCCCCCAACGGACCGGAACGCCACAGGCTCATCGCCACAAATAATCCGACGACCACCGGCGGTAGCCCCATTCCTGTATTGACCATGCTTAATAGTAAGGAACGTCCCCGGAATCTTCCAAGTGCCAGCAGCGTACCAAGCGGAAGTCCCAGCAGAAGGCTGAGGAGGGTCGCACAGAGCGACACCTCCAGGGATAGCAAGGTGATCTGGAAGATCTCTGGATCGATTTGCATATCAGGTGGAATGATAACGAGAAACCAGCCTTGCTGCGAATGCTTGTTTCTCGTTATCCGTTAACAAACGCGATCAATTATCAAAGGCCCAGGTCCGCATCTGTTTTCGTGGCATCGGGGATGAACAATTGTTGACCGTACTTGTCCACGCCGAATTTTCCGATCACGTCCTGCGTGGCCGGGCTGGTGATCCATTTTGCAAAGGCCAGCGCCCCCACATAATTAACCTTGGGCCATTTATCGGGGTTGACGGTTATCACGTGATACACGTTCAGCAGGCTTGCATCTTTTTCCACCAGGATATCCAATTGCAGGTTTGCTTTATTCGCCAGGTAAGTGGCCCGGTCGGTCAGGGTGTATGCATTTTTTTGCGAGGCGATCGTTAGTGTTGCACCCATGCCCTGCCCTGACTCGACGTACCAGCCTGGCTTCTGTCCGACGGGATCAAGCCCCGCGCTCTTCCATAAGGCCAGTTCCTTGGTGTTTGTGCCCGAGGCATCGCCGCGCGAAATGAAGGGGGAACCGGCTGCCGCGATTTTCTTGAACGCATCTACTGCGCTGGCGGTACCCTTGATCCCTGCGGGGTCGGAGGTCGGGCCGACAATGATGAAGTCGTTGTGCATCACGAGCAGGCGGTCCTTACCGAAGCCGCCGCTCATATAAGTCGCCTCGGAAGAAGGCGCATGCACCAATAGGACATCGGCATTGCCCTGTTGTCCCATTTGCAGCGCCGCCCCGGTGCCAACCGCGATTACCTTGACGTTATAACCGGTCTGCTGTTCGAAAAGCGGGATCAGCACGTCCAGTAAACCCGAATCCTGTGTCGAGGTCGTGGTCGAAAGGATCAAGTTCGGGTTGGCAGGCGTAGGAATGGCTGTCGGTTCGGGAGCCGCTGCAGGTGCGCAGGCCGATAGCGATAAGGCAAAAATAACCAGGAAGCCGAATAGCAAGGATGATCGGTATTTCATGATTCTTCTCCTTTGGCGATTAAGCATTTCTTTGATTGCCTGAAATTTTAACATGAATGCTAACAAGCGTTTGACAATCCCCATCCCCTGTGATAAACTCCCGCCACAATTTGATAGTAGCACTCATCCAGAGAGGCTGAGGGACCGACCCGATGAAGCCTCGGCAACCTGTTCAA
>CAZPCR010000326.1:0-4155 GCA_964585035.1 uncultured Anaerolineaceae bacterium | reverse complement strand
GGCCAGCAACCCGCGGCGATAGAGCGTGAAGAAGCTGCGTCCCATCCGGAAGCGAATGCGGTTATCGGCGTGCTGCATAACCAGAATGATCGTCACATTATGAGCCCAACCGGGTAAAACCAGCGCCTTTGAAAAATCGATAGGATGCGTTAGCGCCCAACCCACGAATTTAAGTATTCGCATAGGCACTGAGACATCAGTATCAATCAAAGGCGCAGCCAGGTACCGCATTAATGACGAACCGTCGGGATAACGTACTGGTTCTACGCGGGTAATCGGGTCATAGTTGTAAATGGACGATATGGAAACCCCTTCTGAATAATTGATGTCCGATTTTCTTGCCACCGAACCCAGCAATGCTTCAGAGTTGGTTCGAACCATATGGCCGAGCTGCGGTGAGATGTCGGGCAAAGACTTTTTCACGTCCCGCAAGTTAAGCAGTAGTTTAACCGTCCCCATCACGCCCCCCGATAGGATAACTTGTCGAGCCAGGACTTTTTGTGAATTCCTCCTTGAGAAAGCTGTACTTTTCCGATATATGATTTCGTAGCGTGGATGGTCCTCAGTAGGTTGTTGAGGGTTGTTATAAGATTCTTGACCGTCCACATTTAGCGGGGTTATATCTATCACTTCCGCTTCTGAGATAATCTTCGCCCCATTTTTCTCGGCAAAATATAGGTAGTTTTTAGGGAGGGTATTCTTTGCGTTGTAATGACAACCAACCATGCACCCACCACAATGCTTACAACCGGATCTCTCTGGTCCTGTACCGTTGAAATATGGATCGTGAACCTGGATGCCCGATTCACCGAAATAAACGCCAACTTCCGTTGCGCGAAAAGTGTCGCCCGTGCCATGCTGATCAGCCATATCTTGCAGGATGGTGTCTGCCTTCCAAAGTTTTGGGTTGCGAGCAGCGCCGAGCATTTGCCTGGCGGTCTCATAATGTGGTTTCAAAATTTCGCCCCAGGAGCGGAAATGATTCCATGCGGGCGTTGCAAAGGTCTCTTTAGAGGGGACTTCAAGGACGTTTGCATAACCAAGACTCCCGCCTCCAACACCCGCGCCATGTAGGACCATTACCACTTTGAGAATGCTTATTTGCAATATGCCAAAGGCTCGAATGGCCGGCAGCCACAGATATTTCCAGAACTGCCAGTTGGTTTTGGCAAAGTCGGTATCGTTAAACCGTTTCCCCTTTTCCAACACTAATACCGAATAGCCTTTTTCGGTAAGCCTCATGGCTGAGACGCTGCCGCCGAAACCTGAACCGATGATGACGTAATCGTAGGTGATTTCTTTGATTGGCATTTTTATCGAATTAATTTTAGAGGTACGGGTTACGGATAATTATAAAATCCTTTTCCCGATTTCCTACCCAAATATCCTGCATCAACCATCTTCCTCAAAAGTGGGGCGGGGCGGTATTTGTCTTCCCCAAGGTCTCGCTGCAGGACCTCCATGATAAAAAGGACAACATCGAGTCCGATGAGGTCGGCTAAAGTGAGCGGACCCATCGGATGATTCATGCCCAGCTTCATCACCGTGTCAATGGCTTCCGGTGTGCCCACGTTCTCCTGCAGCGCGAAGATCGCTTCGTTGATCATGGGGCAAAGGATGCGGTTGGAAATGAACCCGGGGGAGTCGTTGACCTCGACAGGTGTTTTCGCCATCTTGATGCAGATTTCCAGTGTTGAACTCAACGTTTCATTACTGGTCGCGAGACCTTTAATAACTTCTACCAATGACATCAGCGGAACAGGATTCATGAAATGCATGCCGATGACTTTATCTGGTCGATTTGTATTCGCCGCTATTTTGGTGATGCTGATGGATGATGTATTACTTGCGAGAATGACGCCGTCACGTGCCAGGGAATCCACTTCTTTGAAAACCTTGAATTTCAATTCTGGATTTTCAGTAGCGGCTTCTATGACAAAGTCTGCTTTGGATACGGATTCATAAGAAGAGACGAAAGTTATATTTTCTGAGGCCGCTTTCTGGTCCGGAGTGAGAGAGCCCTTTTCGACAAGTTTTATAGTGGATCTGGAAATTGTAGATCTGGCTTTCTCCAATGCTGACGGTGACACATCCAGGCAGGTAACTTGATATCCGGCGGTCGCGGCTACTTGCGCGATTCCGTTGCCCATTGTCCCTGCACCTACGACCAGGATATGTTTAATGCCCATTGAGTTACTCCGGATTTGCCTATTTACTTCTTTTCCAGGCTTCCACACAATTCTTTATCTGCAGGATGTGGTCGGGTATGTGTTTGGAATAGATATTCAGCCACCTCTCGAGAGTGTACGGCTCACTGTGTTCCGGGTGAGTGACGGTATGCGTGTAAACTTCGTCGGATAAGGTCTTGAGCAAATGATAAGTTGTTTGTCGGACGTATTTAATGATTTGTAAAGAATCCTCGGGGTCCTGCGATTGATAATCCAGTGCGCCTGCCCATTTAGCCTCTTCATAACCCATAAGCATACTGCCTGGCTCGACGATCAACTTCCGTAGACGCAGGGCTGCCATCGACTCGCTGTCGCCCATATGGACAATGATCTCATGGACAGACCACTCTGTCGGCGAAGCCTTGAATTCCCAGGCTTTTCTTGGAACATAGACAAGCGCTGTGGTTAAGAGCTCAAATCCGTGGCCGTAAAGTTCTATCTTGTCGTTCCGTTCATTCTGATCCATGTAGGCTCCCGATTTTGAAAATAAAAAAATAGATATTAACGTTAACTTTCCAATTCTATAGCCATTGCAACAGCTTCACCACCGCCCAGGCACAAGCTGACGAGGCCGCGTTTCAAGCCGCGATCTTTAAGCGCATAGATCAGTGTGGTAAGTAGCCGCGCCCCACTGGCGCCGAGAGGATGTCCCAGCGCAATAGCCCCACCGTGAACGTTGACCTTGTTCCAATCCCAACCCTGGTCCGTAAGAACTTGGCCGTTTGCGAGCACCTGCGCAGCAAAGGCCTCATTTAGCTCGATCAAATCGACAGTTGATAATTTCCAATCGATTTTTTTCAGAAGTTTTGGAATAGCCTGTGCAGGTGCGGTAAATAAATATTTTGGCTCAACGGCAACCTGCGTGTATCCAATAACTTGTGCAATAGGTTTGAGTTTTTGTTTTTCCGCGTAAGACCGGGAACTAATTACGACTGCCGAAGCGCCATCATTCATGCTCGATGAATTACCAGCCGTAACTTTCCCATTGGTTTTAAAGGATGGTTTTAATTTCGAAAGTGTGTTGAGCGACGCATCTTTGCGCGGCCCTTCATCGGTATCCACAATATTTAGTTCACCTTTAGGTCCTGGGACTTCTACAGGGACGATTTCGGTTTTGAATTTTCCGGCCACCTGGGCGGCAACCGCCTTCTGATGACTTTCAAGGGCAAAGCGATCCATCGCCTCTCGTGTTACATCGTATTCTTCACCGATGAACTCGGCTGCGCTACCCATATCCCAATTCTCGAACGGATCCCACAATCCATCATGGAGCAGGGAATCGGTTAATTGTTTATCGCCGAATTTCAGTTCACCAAGGCGGCCAGAAACCAGATATGGTGCGCGGCTCATAGACTCAAATCCTCCGGCTACAAATAAATCCGCATCACCGGCACGGACAGCCTGTGTTGCAAGCATTGCAGCTTTCAAACCTGAACCACAGACTTTATTGATCGTTGTTGCGCCGACCGTGGTGGGAATGCCGGCCCATACCCCCGCTTGCCGGGCAGGTGCTTGTCCTACTCCTGCTTGAACGACGTTGCCGAGGATCACTTCCTCGATCTCTGCAGGATCAATTCCAGCGCGTTTTATCGCAGCTTCCACGGCAACTGCCCCAAGTCTGGCTGCGGGAATACTGCTAAGAGCGCCCTGGAATTTTCCAATGGGTGTGCGTGCGGCGCTCAAGATCACAGCTTCGGTCACCTGGCTCAATGTCTCTCCTTGGTTTTAAGAGTCATAAGCAATTATAGCCTTGGTTCATGTATGGAAAGAAGTTGAACCCAATTTATTGATTGTTATCCCCAACCGCTTAATATTAGGTCACTTTGCGCCGGGTGGTTGCGAAAAGGTCAGAGTACATTCAGAGGCTGCTTGTTCTTCAACTGTCGAATCAGGCGTTACAACCAGGATCCAGGTGTGTCCGGGTTTT
>CAZPCR010000325.1:0-4161 GCA_964585035.1 uncultured Anaerolineaceae bacterium | reverse complement strand
CGACATCCTTTTCAATTTTCATGCGGCCACCCGAGCCATACCCATGCTGCCGGCGCTCCAATTCACGATCAATTACCTGCGCAGGAAGCGGCAAACCGGCGGGGATGCCTTCCAGGATGGCAGTCAGGGATGGACCGTGAGATTCACCTGCAGTGAGAAAACGTAGCATAAAGCCTCCGGGAATGGTTTTGAGGGAAAGGGATCAACGATCGGCCCCGTTAATTGCGCTGGTCATGACACTGCGAGGAACGTCCTGCTCCGTCCAAAGTTGAAAGGATAACGCCGCTTGTTCAATAAGCATACCCGCTCCCGTCGTGGCCCGCAATCCTGCGGCGCGGGCCTGTTTGACCAGGCGAGTCACGCGCGGATTGTAGACTAGATCATAGAGTGCCGCCTCTTTTGGAAAATCCAGGCCATCGATCCAGGGAGATGAATCAGTGTTTGGATACATGCCTACGGGAGTCGTATTGACGATGAGGTGAATATCAGAGAGTAAAGGGGAAATATGCAATGAATCATAGTGTGCGATACGTACACGAGAGTCCGCAAACGCTTGCGCCTGCTCGATGCGGCGAGCCGCAATGGTGATCGTCCAGCCTGCTTGCTCAAGGGCATAGACTATCGCCCGTGCGGAACCTCCTGCGCCGAGGACCAGGGCGGACTTTTCATCGATGGAAACAGGAGCTTCATTAAGAAAACTATTTAGGTCTGTTAGAAAACCCGGAGCATCGGTATTATCTCCGATCAATTTTCCTTGTTTGAGATAAATTACGTTGACCGCGCCAATCGCACGGGCCCTAGGAGTTAATTCCTCTAAAAACTGAATAACGGTTTGTTTATGTGGAATGGTCACATTCAAACCGGTCAGTTCATCGGTGCGAACCTGGTCGAGCAGAATGCGGAGGGATTGGATATCGTCCGGCTCAACAGGATATAGGGAATAAACGCCCTGCAAGTTAAAGGCCTGCAGCGCGGCGGTGTGAAGCTTTGGCGATAAGCTGTGGTTGAGGGGGTAACCGATAAGACCAAGCCGGATCATCGCAACGTTTCCAGTATGTCGAAATAATTGGGAAAGGTCTTGGAAACACAACCAGGGTTTTCGATGGTCAGACCCGGGATGCGCAGGCCGATCAGCGAAAATGCCATAGCCATGCGATGATCGTTATAGGTCTGGATAGTGGCCGGCTGGAATGATTTACACGGATGAATCGTCAACCCATCCGCATGTTCTTCAACCCGGACACCAAGACGAGTCAGCTCGGCGCAGGTGGCGGAGACGCGATCGGTCTCTTTAGAACGAGCCGACTTGATTCCGCTGATGGTTGTGGTTGTCGATGCGAACGGAGCGACGGCAGCAAGGGTCTGTGCGGTATCCGGTATATCCTGCATATCGACATCCACGCCTCGCAATTCTGCAGGACCTGTTACTTCGATTGTGTCCGCACCTTCTGCGATCGTGCAACCCATCTTCTGAAGAACATCGAGGAAGGCAATGTCACCCTGTTTGGAGCGGCGGGTGATATTTTCGACACGCACCGTCCCTTTGCATATGGCTGGGGCGGCAAAAAAATAGGAGGCTGCCGAGGCGTCCGATTCGATGGGATAAATGCCCTTCGGCTGGTAAATGGCGGGATGAATCCCGAAGAATTCGTACCCTCTTCTTTCAATTTCAACACCGAAGTCACACATTATGGCCAGCGTTAAATCCACATAGGGTTTGGAGCTTAACCCGGTTGTGACCTTGATCTCAACCGGATGCTTGGCGAAAGGCGCCACCATCAATAAGGCAGAAAGGAATTGGCTGGAAATATCCCCGGAGATTTGTGCCTGTCCGCCCCGCAGGCCGGACGCCATTATTTTTACAGGCGGGCAATTTGAGGGCGGCAATTCCACAGATGCCCCCAACTGCGTCAACGCGGAGGCAAGATCGCCGATGGGGCGCTGGCGCATACGTTCATCACCATCCAGAACATATTCGCCATATCCCAGCGTGAGAAAGGCGGAAAGAAAGCGGGCTGCGGTGCCTGCATTACCGCAATATAACGAGGCCTGTTTTGCCGGAATATGCCCGCCAAGACCGGTGATGGTTATTTCCAAGCGGGCCGTGTCAAACCGGACATCGAAGCCCAGGATCTGCAGTGACTGGGCAAAGATGCGCGTATCGTCGGAGGACAGGGCATTCGTGAGACGCGTTTTACCAATGCACAAGGCCGCGACCAGCAAAGCGCGGTTGGTCATCGATTTAGAGCCGGGAACGCGGACCGTGGCTTGAAGAGCATGAGGGATGGGAATAATTTCGAGTGTGGACATTGTTATTGGAAAAATGTCTGATAGGCGGCACGGGATCTGTCCAACAGGAAAAGAAGTTCTTTAGAATCTTTGGAAGAAAGGGCAGTCTCAAAAGCCGTTAATTCATTTTGCAGACGGTCAATGGCAGCCAGCACATTTTCGCGGTTGGATTCCAGCACACCCAACATCATGGACGACGGCGTTCCGGCCAGGCGGCTGGTAGACCGAAACCCCGACCCAACTAATTTCACGGCTTCCTCAGGAGCCGTGGCTGCCAGCGCCGAGGCGACGAGAAAAGGAAGGTGGCTGGTAAACGCCAGCACGCGATCGTGTTCGGAGGCATCCATTTGGATGGCATGTGCGCCGATGGCAAGGATGATCTGCTGGGCGGCCTGATGTGCCCG
This sequence comes from uncultured Anaerolineaceae bacterium, assembly GCA_964585035.1. GTDB lineage: Bacteria > Chloroflexota > Anaerolineae > Anaerolineales > Villigracilaceae > Fen-1038. Next base: position 1,468 of record CAZPCR010000325.1, on the reverse strand, counting down.
CGAAGTGGTGCGCGGCAGGGCAGCAAGTACAAAAGGGGCGGATCGAAACAACCCGCCTTCTGCATTTTCAAGCGTCAACTTTTCTTTGCCACAAATTGGATGCCCACCGATCGGGTCGAACCGTTCTGGCAGGCGAGACATTGCCTCAACGATGTAGCTCTTTGTGGAGCCCAGGTCGAGTACGATGCACGGGTTGGGCATGAGGTCGGGAAGGCGCTGCAAGAGAGCCAGGATGGCGGGAACAGGAGTGGCCAGGATAATGAGGTCGGCCCCAGGAAGGAGTTTGGCTGGATCTGCGTCCGCACGATCAACGATGTTTTTAGAGAGAGCCAGCTCGATGGTTGGCTGATGCGAATCAATGCCATAAATGGCGCGGCAATGATGTTTTAAACCCAATGCCAGTGAGCCGCCCATCAGCCCCAGGCCGATGATCGCAACCGTTGAATCCTGTAATGTAAAGCCATCCTCCGACATATTTACCACCCCGCCGAAATCGTATGGTCAATGGGAGCAATGCGGCGTCCCACGACTTGTGCGATCGCACTGACCTGTTTGACCAGTTCGGCGAATTTCTCCGGTTTGAGCGATTGTTTGCCATCGGAGAGCGCGTGGGCGGGATCCGGGTGAACTTCAATGATCAACCCGTCGGCACCTGCTGCGACGGCGGCGCGAGCAACAGCCGCGACATAATCGGCGTTGCCTGTGGAATGACTCGGATCGAGGATCACCGGCAGATGGGTGAGGCTTTTCAGAACAGGTATGGCGTTGATGTCGGTGGTATTGCGTGTGGCAGTCTCGAAGGTGCGGATGCCGCGCTCACAAAGCATCACCTGACGATTGCCGCCTGCCAGGATATATTCAGCCGACATCAATAGTTCCTCGATGGTGGCTGAGAGTCCGCGTTTGAGCAGGACGGTGGTGCGGGTCTCGCCTATGGAGCGCAGCAGATTGTAGTTCTGCATATTGCGTGCACCGATCTGGAGAACGTCCACATATTTAACCATCAGGTCAAGCTGTGTCTGTGACATGATCTCGGCTACGATGGGCATACCGGTTTTTTCACGCGCTTCGGCGAGATATTCGAGCCCTTCTTCCCCAAGACCCTGAAAGGCGTATGGAGAAGTGCGCGGTTTGAAGGCGCCACCGCGCAGCGCATTGGCTCCCGCCTCACGGACGGCCTGGGCTGTTTCAAGGATCTGCGTTCTCGATTCAATCGAGCAGGGACCGGCAATGATGGCGATGTCATTGCCGCCCACTTGAAACCCGTCCAGCGGGAAGACAGAATCTTCAGGATGGAATTGGCGGGAGGCGAGCTTGAACGGCTGGGTGATCCGTTTGACCGATTCGACCCCGTCAAGAACTTCAAACCGGTCGGTGGGAATGGCGTGGCTTTCGCCCACGGCACCGATCACGGAGGTTTCCACGCCCTGTGAAAGATGCGGAGTCAGTCCGAGCGATTTAATGACCT
>CAZPCR010000324.1:0-4162 GCA_964585035.1 uncultured Anaerolineaceae bacterium | reverse complement strand
TGCTATTTAACTATGAAGAGAACCTCATCACGAAGCGGGGAGAAGCGCCCGCAACATATCGCGGACGAAATCGATCTCATCCTGGTTGACGGTGTGGTCCAGGCCAGGATAAATGCGTTCAGTCACCACACCCCCCAGATGCCGGAGCAGATCAGCGGCCTGGTCCACGCGTTCCTTTGGGACGTGGAAATCCACGTCGCTGCAGCCCAGAAAGACAGGCGTCCCGGACAGGGAACCCTGATAGTTACGCTGCGTGCCATCCGGGCCGATCAAGGCGCCGCTGAGACCCACCAGGCCGCCGTAACGACGCGCGTTGCGGGCGGCAAATTCAAGCGCCAGGCAGGCGCCCTGCGAAAAACCGAGGATGATCACGCGCTCGTAGGGGATGCCGGCCTTGACGACCTTTTCCAAGAGGTCGCTCATCATATACAGATCGGAGGTGAGCCAGGGTTCGTTAGTGGCAAGCGGATCGAGAAAGCGGTTGGGGTACCAGGTATTGCCGAGGGCCTGCGGAGCGAGGTAGGAAAAACCGGGCAGGGAGAATTGAGCGGCCAGGGACAGGATATCTTCGGCCTGCGCACCGCGGCCGTGCATCAGCAGCATGGCAGCCCTGGCGTGCTCGAGCGGCTCACCAGCGGAGCGGATCAATTGACCTCGATTTGGGATTGAATCGGTCATATTACACCTGTCCCATTTTTACCCCTCTAGAAGTTTAAGTCAAGCCCAAAGTTCGAACAGTTCTATCGTCATGTTCCACAGCGATGACCACTTTTCCGCGGGCGTGTTCTTCTTCCATATACCGGAACGCTCCGGCAACCTCGCTTAAAGGATAACATCCATCTATGACGGGTTTTACTTTGCCGGTTTCCAGAAGCTCTTTTATAAAAGTTAAATCTTTTTTATTCGGTTTGGCCAGGAAGTGAACCATTTTCTGTTCACTATTTCTTGAGATCCAGGGACCCAGGAGCATGGCCTGGAACATTTGAGGCATGGACCCTCCGGCCATGACATAAATTCCGTCGGGACTTAACGCACGCTTGTAATCAGAAATCGGATGATATCCGTTGGCAGCCAGGATCAGGTCATAGCACTGTCCGCTGCGGGTGAAGTCTTCACGTGTGTAATCAATGACGTGATCCGCACCCAGCGAGTGCGCCATGTCCACATTCCTGGTGCTGCACACGGCAGTAACTTCAGCACCGAACGATCTGGCAATCTGCACGGCAAAGGTACCCACACCACCGGAGGCACCATTGATCAAAACCTTTTGCCCAGGCCGGATCTGTCCATAATCACGCAGACCCTGCAAGGCAGTGACTCCCGCCAATGGCACAGCTGCGGCCTGCTCGAATGTAATATTCGCAGGCTTCATTACCAAGGCATTTTCACGAGCGCAAACATACTCCGCAAAACCGCCCCAGCCACAGGCGGATATGTCACCGAACACCTCATCACCCGGATGAAACTCCTTTACGTTCCCGCCGACCGCTTCAACCCGCCCCGCGATGTCGGCACCGAGTATGGTGATCTTTGGTTTTAGAAGACCCCCGACCATCAGACGGACCAGGAAAGGGTCAGCTCTCAGGAGATGCCAGTCAGCCGCATTCACGGATGCAGCATGAACCTTTACCAGGACTTCATCGTCCTTCGGAGATGGTTTTGCCAGCTCCTTGAGATGGAGAACGTCGGGTGATCCGTATTCCGTATTTACCATTGCTTTCATCATTGCACATCCTTTATACCTTTGAGCATAAGCCATGTTCCTATCGTTAATTCAAACGGGAGGAGTGGCAGGAATACGAAAATCGGAACATCATAACCATAAAAAAAGAACACGACCCCGATCATTGACATACAGGCTGCAATAAGACCCCAGAGAGAGATAATGCGCGGGATATACTTTGATCGATAAAACATGTAATACCACAATATTCCCCCGATGCTGTAGAACCACATATGTATCCCACTATATCCATGTTGGTAGACTCCATAATACAGAAATCCACCCAACGTTTGATAGAAGGATTGCTGCGGAGCTCCCGCTTTAACGAAATCGAGGCTCAAAGGGATCAGTGCAGAAATCGCTGTGCCGGTCAGGCCAAGAATTAGTGCCTCTCCCAGCCACCATCCCAAGGCGACCCGCGCGAGGACCTTGTTTTGTTTGCTTAAGACAGTGTATAGGAGGATCGCCAGGACAACGATCGCAGTACTGTTAAGCATTTCAAACAGGATGCTAGTACGCAACAGAGTAACCTTGTTCGAAATGCTGACGAGCATAGCGGATATACTTCCGGATCCAACTGCTGACGACAGCAGCAAGCCACTGGTCAGGCTGGCAAAGACAACAATCAAAAACACTGCGCCCAAGAGCCTGGGTGTATTTTTATCTGAACTCATTATTTATTTCCCTGGTTCAACCCTGTTTTGGCAGGCCCGGAAGCGAGTGCAGATGGATCGAATCCTTTAACGATCAGCCAAACCGCCATCACCATTTCCTGCAAGGCAATTGGGAGAGCCACAACCGTCTGGATCGTCGACATGGAACCGGTAAGGCCAAACAACCCTCCCAGTCCTGTTGCGAACAGGTGCAATGTAACTCCGATCAGACCCCAGATCGATAACCAGCGAGGAATGAGTTTCGATTGATAGAAGACAACGTATAACATCATGGCACCCAGGGGAAAAACGATTGCCCCCATCGTGGCGCCGATATCCGCTGCTTTCAGGAACAGGTTGCCCAAGGTAAGGAAATAAGGTGCGTTCGGAGTCCCTGCCGATGCATAATCCTGACCCAAGTTTACAAGTAACAGCCAACTTATAGCGGTAACAAAACAGGCAACGGTCTCAAGCGCGCCCCTAAAAACAACATACCCAAGCGCCAGGACTTCGTTATACTTTTTAAGGATTGGAAATATCACCACCGGAACCATGGCAAGCGCAAGGCCCATGATCAACACAAAGAGCGCTCCCAGGGCTATCTGGTTTGCATTTACAGAAACCTTGACAAGGTAATTTGGATCACCCAGAATAGATCCTGTAAAAACAACGCTTAGAATACCCGCAACCGTCCCGACGATAAATAGGACTCCTGTGATTATTGCAGTCCCCCGGTATGTTTCACGGGGACTTTCTTTGGTCGTTTTCATTTTTTTCTCACTTCCTTGAACTTGAATGACCGTGACCTGTTGTGCTGCCATTCAGAATAGATTACGTCAAGGCAACCTGGAAGTTGCAAAGCTTAACGAATGAGGTCCTGGTTATTCCGGCATAATCGCTATTCAGGCAGGTCCAAGAAACGTTTTTCCCACCATTCGACATTTACACCTTTGATCAAAAGCCATAAGGAAGGAGCAGCTCCGTGAATTACATGGAGCTGCACATTCCATTAACCCATGGGGGCACCGGCCGGAGCAGGGAGCTCACCGTTCGCCTTTACCTGTTCCAGAGCCAGTGTTTCGCGATAGGTCAACGTCCAGGCGCTGGATGAGAAGACCTTCTGCCAGCCGCCGATCAGCGCACCGGGGATGATGACCACGATCAGGAAGATGGGCGCGCCGACGAAGGCAGCCACGATCCAGGGTGTAACTCCGTGGGCGAAGATGCCGACGATGGCGCCTGCCAACAGGGCCGGGAGACCGGCGACGATGGCGGCTGCGATAATGATCGCCAGGATGGCCGGAATGGTAACGATCACCCACAGAAGCCCGACGCCAAACATCATAATGCCCATCATGACCGCGTCACCCAGGTGCTGCCTGACCATCTCATAGCCGCGGCGGAGCGAGGCGCGCACACCCAGGTCTTCCAGGGCCAGGGCGCGCCGGGCGAAGAGCACGATCAATGAGATGCCCAGCCCTGCGACGATGGCGGCAAAGACCACCAGGAGGATCAACCCGACCGAGACGATGGTGCCCAGGACATGCAGGGGCGTATTCTGTGTAAGCCAGACCAGCAAGGGCAGCGCGGCGAGAGCCAGCAGAACCAGAAGGGCAACTAGAAAGCCCAGACCCACCAGCAGATCCATCAGGAACATTTTCCAGGCCTGATGCGACCAGCCAAGGCGGAAGCCCTGACGGATGGTCAGCTTTTCACCGGTCTTCTCGTTCTCATCGACCATGCGGATGAGGGCGGTTTCAGATATATAGCGGGCGAACGTCCCGAC
>CAZPCR010000323.1:2273-4171 GCA_964585035.1 uncultured Anaerolineaceae bacterium | reverse complement strand
GCGGCGGTACCCTGGATGGGAGCGTTGATCGCTTCGCGTTCTTCCCGGTTTTTGATGACCGCATTTTGCTTGCCCTGCAAGGCCGGGAAATAACGGCGGCGACCTAACATTGTTTCTACGTAACCATCTATGGCGGCCTGTTTGCGGATGCCATCCAGATATTCCTTGACGCCGGGGAACTGTTTAAAATAAGCTTTGACAAATTCCTCGGCTTCAGCCAGGGTAAGCTCGGTCGAACGCGCCAGCCCAAACGGTGACATCCCATAGATCAGGCCGAAGTTGATGGCTTTGGCATGTCGGCGCATTTCCTTGTTCACCTTGTTTAGTTCCACGTTGTAGATAGCCGCGGCAGTAGTAGCGTGAATATCCTGTCCCGCGCGGAAGGCGGCCAGCATCCCTTCGTCTTTCGCCATATGCGCTACGATGCGAAGCTCGATCTGCGAATAATCCACCGAGAGCAGCACGTTTCCCTTTGCAGCGATAAATCCGCTGCGGACACGGCGGCCTTCTTCGGTGCGGATCGGAATATTTTGAAGATTCGGGTTCGAGGAAGACAAGCGTCCAGTCACCGCGCCGATTTGGCTGTAGGAAGTGTGAACTCGCCCTGTTTTAGAATCCACGGCGGCGGGCAGTGCATCGACGTATGTCGACTTTAGTTTGGACAGCTCGCGGTTCTCGATCACCCAATCTACAACCGGGTGTTTTCCGCTCAACGCATCCAGGACATCAGCCGAGGTGGAAAAGTGTCCGCTGGCGGTCTTGCGGCCGCGGTCTGGCGGCTCGAGGCGTAGGCGGGTGAAGAGCACGTCCGAGAGTTGCTGGGTGGAGTTAAGGTTGAAAGGCTTACCAACCGCATCGAAGACCTGCTTTTCGATCTCCGCCATGCGCTGCGTGAGTTCTTCGGATAATTTCTTGAAGAAAGGCAGGTCGAGCAAAACGCCGGCCATTTCCATGTCGGCCAGGACGGAGATCAACGGCATCTCGATGTCGCGCATCAGTTTCTCGCCCTGCACACGTTTGAGCTCCTGCTGCAGGACGGGCATGAGACGCAGTGTCGTCTCTGCGTCGGCGGCTGCGTAGCTCGCCACTGATTCGATGGCGACCTCGGCCATGCTGAGCTGGTGTTTGCCGGTGCCGATGAGCTGTTCGATGTGCGTCATTTCTTCGCCCAACTTCGTAAAGGCCAGCGTCTTGAGACCGAAATTATGCGAAGCGGGATCCACCAGGAACTCAGCGATCATGGTATCGAAGGCAATCGGCGAGACAACCAATCCAACCCTGGACAACACGATGGCATCGTATTTGGCGTTGTGTGCGACCTTGGGAATTTTGGGATTTGTCATCGACGCTTGCAAGGCGGATATCGTTTGATCGAGAGGCAGGTTGTTCCCGGCCAGATGGCCGACCGGGATGTAATAGCCCACATCCGGCTTGGTTGCGAGCGATATGCCTACGATGTTTGCCTGCATTTCTTCCGTCGAAGTGGTTTCGGTGTCGAACGAAATGACCTCGGCTTTGGCAAGTTCCTTTACGAGATCGTTCAGCTTTTCGGTCGTGTCAATGATCTCGACCTTGATGGACGACGCAGACGCAGGCAGCGTAATGTTGACCGCCTGCGGTTCATTGACGAACATCGAAAGCTGCCCGGCGCGGCCTTTGCGGGTTGGGCTTTCTGCCGGTTCTGAAGACTCTTTACCGGTTAACCGATCCAGGGTCTTGATAAGCGTCCTGAATTCCATATCCTGGAAAAATGCTTCTATTTTTCCCGCATCAAAATCGTGAGCCTTGGCCTTTTCCAAGTCCAGCTTAACCGGGAGATCGATACGGATCCTTGCCAGGTCATAGCTCAAATAGGCTGAGTCTTTGCCTTGTTCCAGTTTGGTCTTCCAGCGATTTTC
>CAZPCR010000323.1:0-2173 GCA_964585035.1 uncultured Anaerolineaceae bacterium | reverse complement strand
AGGTCGCGGTCGCCGGTGATGATCTTCGTGCCCATCCCTTGCTTTGCAGCGATGTTCGCAATGGACCCGAGCACGTCATCCGCTTCATAACCGTCCATCTCGAGGCGCGGGATATTGAAGGCGTCCACCATTTCGCGGATGCGCTCGATCTGTGTCCGTAAGTCGTCGGGCATTTTAGCGCGCGTACCTTTATAGCTGGGGAAGATTTCATCGCGGAAAGTCTTGCCTACGTCGAATGCAACTGCAAGATATTCCGGTTTTTCCTGCTCGAGGATGCGCAGCAGTTCCCTGGCGAACCCATAAACTCCAGCGGTGGGCTCGCCTTTTGACGTCTGCCAGCGCTGTGTATTCGAGCCGGCAGTCAGCGCAAAATACATGCGGTAGGCGAGGGCGTGACCATCAATTAGATAGAAAGTAGGGGGCATGAGCTTTATTTAACAGACATTATCCGTCATAACGACAAAAAAATTACCACTGATTATGCAGATTATACAGATGTTAAGAAAAAATCAGCAAGATCTGGGTAAACAGTGGATGGTCTAAATTTACACTATTAGGTTTGATCTCTGGGCGGAAAATAAGTACGGGCCGACTATTTTTGCGGTTTGTCGAGTCCCTGCCGCTGGCGGATCTGTTTGAGATAATCCTTTACCATTTGCGGTGGGTGAGGCTGGGTGCCGCCCATAATGAGATAACCCGGCGCCCAAAAATCATCGGAAGGATTTTCCCTCTTCAGGCGTGGGAATGCCGTGAATATCTTCTCCGATATCTGCTGCCGCATTACACGCATGAGATACCCCGGCGATGTGGCCGGAGGGACATTCGCAACCCACTGCAGGTATTCGGGACGTACGGCAAGAAATTCGAGCCGCCAGCCAAAGGCAACGCAGATAATGGGAAGCCATTCAGAGAGCCGGTCGGCGACGTCGCCGGTCAAATAATGGGATGTAAAGCGCGGCACCAATAAACAGGCGTATGTTAAATGGTAAACGCCTGCCGAAGTAGGTTCGAGGACAATGTGGCTTAGGTCGCTGCTGCTCACGTGCGGGCGCGTCTCATCCAGCTCACCGGGTTGTGGTTGGCGGATGGGCGTTTCGGGCCGCGCTGGCGGTTCTTCCGCCAACCGGTCTTTGATCAAAACCGATGGAGTGGATGATGGACGACTAAAAATTGATGGACGGGTCTCACCCGGGTCTGTTACGGGCAGCCTTGTGTCCACAGATGGAACCTGGGAGGGCGTTTCCCTCCTGGGCGGCTCCGACATTGACAGCGGGTCCGGGGAAGGAATATCTTTCAGGATGTCGGTGATGGGGGGGATATTAAATCCTTCATCCTCGTCCTCGAGTTCGCTCATCGGAGGCGCATCGGCCTCCACATCCATATCATCCAGGTCTTCAGGCTCATTAAGCTGCTCGACCTGGTTTTCCTTGTTTTCGTTTTCATCCAGCGCACTTGCCAACTGGCTGGCCTGCGAGCGGATGGTGCTAAATGGCGTCTCGGCATCGAAGACCATTGCCAGCAGCATACCCTCCGCGAGCGGAGTGGCGTACAGCATATGCTCGGCTTTAGTGCTTTCGAGCCTCACAAAGCGCAGGAGATCGCCGCCTTTTTCACGATCCCAGTTGCGAGACAAGGTCTTTGCTATTTCCTGGGCGGCAGCTTGTGAGAGTTGGCCTGCATAGGCCCATACTTCATTGTCGCGTGTGATCAAAGCCGCCTGGGATGAACTTGCGAGTGTAAGGCTGGTTAAATGCTGGGCAGCTTTATTTACATCGCTCAACCAGGGCAGGCTGCCCGTTTTCTTATTATCGCTTTCGGTTTCTGTTATTGGTCCTGTTTTCGAGACAGAACCAGACTTGTTTTCGGTCGGTCCTGAAATAGTATTGAGTATTTCACGCACCTGGAAGGGTTTTCGAACGAGCGTCCAGGGTCGGATTGAATCAAATGCGGGAGGTGTCACGTCCTGCGCCAGTATGAAAAGTTTTATGTTTGGGATGATCGTGCGCAGGGATTGCCCGACCTCTTCCACCCAGGCTTCTCCCAAATCCAGGTCCAGGAAGGCCAGCTTGCAAGACTCTTCATCGGCGCGGACAATGGCTGTCGCTTTACTGTTGGCTATGAAGACGCGGTAATTATTCGTTTCTTCCAGCGAGTGGCGAATCGATTCCCCAAA
>CAZPCR010000322.1:0-4192 GCA_964585035.1 uncultured Anaerolineaceae bacterium | reverse complement strand
AAACAATATTCCAAGTACTGGGGGGAGGAACATAGTTACCATCATACAATATCATCGAGTCTGCACTTCGGTTTGCGTGAAGGCTTGCGAATAATTACGGAAGAAAGCCTGGATAAGACCTTCTCCCGCTTTCGAGCCAATGCAGCGATATTGTGGAATGGGCTGGATGAGATAGGCATTCGACCCTTCATACCGCTCGAATATCGGTTACCTTCACTTACATCCGTCCACGTCCCTCAAGGGGTTGATCCACACAAGATTCGTACAGAGCTGTTAAATAGATATAACATTGAGATCGGCGCAGGTTTTGCTACACTAAGGGACCTGGTCTGGCGCATAGGATTAATGGGTTATTCAAGCCGCAGAGAAAATATCACACTATTATTAGCTGCATTGAATGAATTAATGAAAATCAGATAAACCATATAATACGGGACAAAATAACCAACCCATATTGCCCTTCCGGTGAAACTGGCATAGTGGTTTTTTCATCAAACGATAATCGCAAATCATTCAATTTGTAGTTGTTAGTAATAATTTCCGGGAGCTTATGACATCAACACAATTATCCCCTACTACCACGTCTCAAACCGACGATGGGGGTGGCGTCAATCAAGAGAAATCCAATGTCATTCAGTCGATTGAATCGAAGTTCCTTTGGATAATAACCATAATCCTGGCACTCGCGGGTATACTCCTCCGGATTGATAAAGCAGTTCTTGGTCGTTCCTTTAGGGGAGACGAAGCTGCTCTTGCTTCATCCATTCAAAATCATTCTCTACTCGAACTGATCACGGTGCCCTTGGGCGGGAGCGTTACTGCGCCTCTCGGCTTCCTGGCTATTGAGAAGTTGGTTGTAAGTTTATTGGGCTTCCAGGATATTTTTTACCGTCTTTTACCTATAATCGCAGGCTGTCTTTCTGTAATCCTGATGTATTTTGTGGCGAAGGAAGTATTGGACGATTTCGGAGCTGCCTTTGCGGTTGTAGCATTCTCCTTAAATTGGATGTTGAGCTTCTATTCATCTGACCTCAAACAATACTCAACCGACGTGGCATTCACTCTACTTATTTATCTGATGGCGGCACGTTACTTCAAGAATAATTCAACAAAGAATATCATTTGGCTGACTGTCGCAGGCTTGATTGCATTATTTTGTTCACACCCGGCAATTTTCTTGTTGAGTGCTATCGGACTCGCTCTTGTTTATCAAACCTGGAGATATGGAGGAGATTACAAAAAGATATTCCTGATTGGAGGTTTGTGGGTCAGCGTCTTTTTGATACTATATTTTCTTTCATATAGATACGTTGGAGAGAGCACCTACAACGTCAGTTATTGGAGTAATTTAGGCGCCTTAATGCCTATTCCGCCGTGGAAAAACCTGGGCTGGTTTGTGCAGAGGTTGAGCAACTTTTTCGTTGTTGACCTGAACCTTTCTCAATTTGCCTTCATCGAGGCCGCCTTGTATGGATTTGGGATTGTTTTTTTCTTATTAAAGAAAAAGTGGCCGTGGTCATTCATATTTTTAGGATCGATGATATTTACATTTTTAGCATCAGGAATAGCTAATTACCCTTTTAAAGGCAGGCTTATTCTTTTCCTGGCACCCAGTACCTTACTGGCAATTGGAGCGGGGATCGATGGATTTGCGCTCATATCAAAAACATCTACTCTTCTGAGCCACGGAATACGCTGGTTATTGACAGCTTACCTATTAGTGGGACCAGTGATTTCCACGTATGGTTACCTTCAAGAACCCCGCGCTTACCCTTTCCAGGAAGATATCAAACCCGCAATGTCCTTTGTTGAGCAGCACATCGAGGCAAATGATCAATTTGTTGTCTACGATCAAGCTGTAGTTACATACAAATATTATGCACCATTTTTTGGCATGAGCAATTCCCCCACAATTTATTTAGGTGATTACAGGAAAAAACCAATAAACTATAATCAAGTCATTGATGCCCTTCCTAAAAATCAGCGCGTTTGGTTCATCTTTTCGAACGTCTATGAAACACGAAATAAAATTTCTGACAGGAGCTACATATTCGATTACCTTAAGTCGATTGGGGGCCAAATCATCGACCAATATGGTGGCACCGATACTTTCTCCTCTGCCTATCTCGTAATCATAAGGTAACCGTAAAACCGTAGGTAATTTATGAATTTTCCAACATTTTTGGAACTTAGTCGACTCGCCGCCTTGCGGGCATATGCTATAATTTAAGAGGTTTATATAACAGGTGTTAAAAGAATGTGATTCATCCAGTAATCCATAATTCTTCTAGTCTTATCCCACTTTGTTGATTCCACTCTGGTGATGTCATTTCACATGTATTCCTCTCACTTGAACGGTTATGGCTTAATAGAGCCGAGGGTTTTGCCCTCGGTTTTCTTTATAAATCTCCACAGGAAAACGGGTATATTGATGATTACCGCACATCGTATATACAAAAATCTTCGTCTTCGCCCTATATTACAAGAAGTATCTTTCACCATTAATCGAGGTGAGTGAGTAGGACTTATCGGGGGCTCACTTCTCTTATAATTACAAATATGAACCATTTTCGCTGGCTGGTATTCATAGGTTTTATATTTCTGTTAGCATGTGACCCTAATTTTCCAATCAATGTAACTATCATTGATGGCGGACAGCTCCGCCCTTTGATAACTAACAACAGGTTACCCACAGCGCTCTTAACCCAGGCTGGCGTGATCCTGGGACCTACCGATCGCGTGATGCTTAATGGTGTAACCATCCAAATTGATCAACCCCTCCCGTCAGCAAAGACTTATACATTGCAAATCCATCGAGGAGTAACCCTGAATATCAACGGGAAGAGCATACAGTCATCGGCCCCGACGGTTGGCGAGGTTTTATCTGACGTAGGCTATTCTTTGTATTTGGATGACAAGTTCGATCCTCCTGTTGATGCCCTGGTCAAAAGTGCAATGACAATTAACTATGTCCCCACTCGGGAATTAATTGTAACTTTGGACGGCAGGCAGCTTCACATCCGGTCTGCAGCCACAACAATCGGCGCTGCGTTACCCGAAGCAGGAATTCCCCTCCTTGAATTGGATACCAGCCAACCATCCGGGAATGATGCACTGCCGCAGGATGGCGAAATCCATGTCACTCGAGTTTCTGAGTCGGTCGTATTAGCTCAAAAATCCATCCCATACCAAAGTCAGACGATTGATTCACCTGATATAGCTCTTGGACAGCAAGAAATATTGAAACCGGGACAAACTGGTTTATCGGTCACCCGGACACGCATCCATTATGAAGATGGAAAGGAAGTTAATCGTGTTCAGGATGTTGAAAGCATAGTTCGTCCCCCAGAAGCGCGCGTTATTGCAACAGGATCCAAGATAGTAATTAACACAACAACCATTAATGGTGTAACATTCCAATATTGGCGATCCTTGAAAATGTATGCTACTTCTTACTCGCCTTGTAGGTCTGGTGTACCAGGTCAGTGCTTCAATGGCACAAAATTGGGTTTGCCACTTCAAAAAGGAATTATTGCGGTAGACCCTTCAACCTATGACTATCTAGTCGGACAGAAGGTTTTCATCCCTGGATACGGCAATGCAGTTGTGGGCGATATCGGAGGTGGCTACATCATCGAAAAAGAATTAGGTGTTCCAAGAGAGCTTTGGATCGATCTGGGATATACCGACGACAACTATCAGGAAGCACCTGGATGGGTCACCGTTTATTTTCTTATACCAGCACCTGCGACCATCCCGGCGTTCATGAAATAGATGATTGTATCCAAAGGGATAGCCAACAAAACAATGTTTGGCATCCATATTGAAGGATTTCAGCTTTGACTAAAACGCAAAAAATCATCACCGCATTTTTAGGTGCGACAGCATGCGTACTTGTTGCATTTGTTGGTTATTTCGGATGGCAAACTTATCAAGATTGGGCAGGACAGCCCCTTGGCGCCGCATTGCCAACTTCTCCGTACACACCGATCGGTTTACCGCCAACCTGGACTGCAACAGCCGGCCCGGTCTCTCTAAAACCTATAATCAACAGCACGCCTACCCATCCCGCTCTTTGCGGTGGACCACCGGTAATGAACATCCTAGCCATAGGCTCCGATACACGTAGTACAGGTTATACATGGGGACTCTCGGATGTTATGCGAGTCGTACGAGTGGATTTTGTTAAGCC
>CAZPCR010000321.1:0-4193 GCA_964585035.1 uncultured Anaerolineaceae bacterium | reverse complement strand
CCCGGGGTTTCCCCGGCGCCGTGCCCTGTGGAGTACGGACTTTCCTCGACCCAGCGCGAAGCCGAGCCGCGATCACCCAACCGGCCTGAGGCGCCTTCATCATACAACGGAGAAGAAGAGGCGTCAACATAATAAAACCAGCTCCTTTACAGTGTTTAAATCCCAGAAGAGTGAATGTTTCGAGGCAATTATTCCTATTTGTCATGCAAAATACACAATTTATTTATGCAATTAGCCTTTTGTCTTTACATTTTAATGTAAAATAGACATGTAATGAAATTTGATAGGATCCCATCCATAAATCGCTCCTTCTAGAGTATATGTGGGTTCTACTGCTTTTTGGATAAATCTCTAAACCTGTTTTCAACATTTATAGGATAAAAAGTAAAACATTAGTTTAGATAATTTCGCAATACTCTGTAAACTACGAGGTTCATGTTGGGAAATGTGCCTGGGAAATTCATTATCGGTCTTACCGGAAATATTGGAACCGGTAAAACAGTCGTGCGCAGAATGCTGGAACATTTGGGCGCTTATACGATTGATGCAGATGCGCTCTCTCATCGTGCGATGGCCAAAGGTGCGCCAGGTTATCAACCCATTCTTGAGATATTTGGTAAATGGATTCTGGACGGCGAAAGTGAAATAAACCGAAAAAAACTGGGGGACATTGTTTTCCGTGACCCAGCTGCACTCGAACACCTGGAAGGAATAATCCATCCCTTAGTTCAAAAGGCTGTAAATGTCCTAATAAAACGTGCGGGGCAACCTGTGGTGGTTATCGAAGCGATTAAATTGCTTGAAGGCGATCTACGAAAGATATGTGATACCATTTGGGTGACCTATGCTCCTCAGGTAGTTCAAATCGAACGGTTGACCCGTAAACGGAATATAAGCCGTGAAGAAGCGCTTCAACGGATAAATGCCCAAGCACCCCAAAACGAGAAGGTTGCGGCTGCCAACATTGTTATCCGAAATATCGGTTCCTATGACGACCTCTGGGATCAGGTCTCGCAAGCCTGGAAAAAGAATGTACCGGCGGTTGAGCGCGTTCAAACGGGGAGTCTTAAGGCAGCAAAAGCAGGCGAGTTTAAGGTGGGTCGTGGCAAACCTAAGGACGCACAAGGAATTGCCGAACTGATTAACCGTCTAAGCAAAGGCGAACAAAAACTCTCCGCTGACGATGTAATGGCGCAATTCGGCGATAAAGCCTATATGCTGCTTCAACTTGGAAAGGATCCTGTTGGTATCGCGGGATGGCAGGTCGAGAACCTTGTCGTCCGAACTACAGATTTGTATCTTGAAACTGGAATTGACATCGAGAAAGCACTTGAAATGCTGGTTGAGGAAATTGAACATGTCTCCAGTGACCTGCAATGTGAGGCATCCCTCATATTCCCGACGACAGATCTGGCTGCTCATAAAACCGTTTGGAATAAATTAGGATATGAAAGCCGCGCACCAGAGGCACTCGGCGTTCAAGCATGGACGGATGCCGCTAAAGAGTCAATGCCGATGAAGACAGCCCTCTTTTTCAAGCAACTTCGTCAGGATCGTGTTCTTCGCCCGATATGATTTCCCCATCTCTTTCCATCCTTGCTAGTAGATAGGTTAAGCACTTATTAACGAAATTGCGGCATAATAATAAGAACATTTATTGATAATCGGCACCGACATTCTATTCCTTCATATTCCACTTTTCTACATCGAAAAACGTGACTGAAATTCTAAACAACCTGCTCTTCATATTTCAACGACTCAATTTGCTGAGTGTCGTTGACATTTTACTTGTCACGTTGATTTTCTTTGCCCTTCTGTCATGGCTACGAGATACCCAGGCGATGGTTCTATTGCGCGGTGTCATTCTGATCGTTGTTGCCCTCATCCTGCTTACCAGTCTGGTTGACCTGCCAGCTTTTTCGTGGCTGGTACGTAACTCTGTTCCTGCTCTCCTGTTTTCGATCCCGGTCGTTTTTGCTCCAGAAATCCGACGCGCTCTCGAACGCATTGGACGCGCCGGGAATATAATTCCGACTTTTGGAAAGACAACTGAAACCGATTTTGAACAATCCATTCATGCCGTTGTTACAGCGGCAGCCAGGCTCTCCGCCCGGCAACACGGCGCCCTGATAATTTTGCAAAGGCTCGACAACCTCGATGAATACATTGAAAGCGGCGTTCGGATGAACGCGATCGTCACAGCCGAGGTGCTTTTACAGACCTTTTACCCGAACACTCCCCTGCATGACGGCGCTGCCATCCTTTCTGGAACCCGTTTAGTGGCTGCTGCTTGCGTAATGCCGCTATCATCCAGTGGTATATTGAACCGCTCTCCAGACCGGCAAATGGGCCTTCGCCATCGAGCCGCGCTAGGAATTTCCGAAGAAAGCGATGCCATCGCAGTCGTTGTCTCGGAAGAAACCGGTGCAATTTCGATTGCACATGCGGGCCGTATGATCCGTCGTATTGACCCAGAAAGGTTGGAGAATATTCTGCTTGCTTTCTTCCGACCTTCAGCGGTCGAAGCAAATACCAGGTGGTTTGAACGTCTATTTCCATATCTTTTCACCCGCAAGGATGAGCGGAATGTTAAGTAGTTTAGGTAGTAATATCCGCAACTTCCTATGGGCCTTGGCAATTGCTTTCGCTGTCTGGATTGCCGCCGTGACAGCTTCAGATCCCGATGTGGTCCGTATTTATCCTACACCGATCAAAATTGAGGTGGTCGGTCAAAACCCAGGCCTTGTTATTAACAGCAACATTCCACAGGAGGCACAAGTTACATTACGTGCGCCCCAATCGGTCTGGAATCAAATTACGGGCCAGCCCGACGGTGTCCGCGCAATCCTTGATCTCTCAGGGCTAAACTCTGGCGATCATAAACTTAACCTGCAAATTCAGATCGATGCTCGTCCGGTGCGAATCATTACAGTCAGTCCATCTTCGGTCTCATTGACGTTGGAGCCGCTCATTACGCGCAATGTCACACTGCAACCTACTTTATCGGGTCAGGCTGCGGTAGGGTTTTCGACAGGAGATTTAACTATCAGCCCAAAGGAAGTGGCCCTGATTGGACCGAAGTCAATAGTGGCGCGCGTAACAACCGTCCGTGTATTTTTGGATATTACAGGACTTCGTGAGAATATCGATCAATCAGTTCCTGTCGAGGTGCTTGACGCAAATAATAAACCGGTCACTGGTTTGACCGTTCATCCAGATACCGCCCACGTCACCCTACCAGTGAGCCGCCAGGGGGGCTTTCGGGATATGGCAGTAAAAGTAGTTGTACGCGGCCAAGTAGCAAGTGGATATCGGCTTGATAGTATTTCTGTTTTTCCTCCCGTAGTTACTGTTTATTCTTCGGACCCCGACTTGACGAATGCCTTACCTGGCGTTGTCGAAACTCAACCTCTCGACCTTCAAAACGCAAGTGATAATCTCAATTTACGCGTCTCGCTTAACCTGCCAGCCGGCATATCAGTGGTTGGATCCCAAACGGTGCTTATCCAGGCTGGAATATCACCCATTCAAAGCAGCCTTACTCTTACGGGCGAGAAAGTTGAAGTAACCGGATTGAACCCCGCGATAACTGCACAGATTTCTCCAGCCTCCGTGGACGTAATCCTTTCAGGTCCTCTACCCGTCCTAAATACGCTTACCCGTCAGGATGTTCATGTGACCGTGGATGCGTCCGGACTTGGTGACGGTACTTATCAATTAACTCCCAAGGTACAGACCCTCGCCTCCAATATAACTATTGAATCGCTCCTGCCCGGGACTGTGGAAGTCATCCTCCGGCCCGCTCCGGTACCTACCGCCAAGCCTTAATCTGTTCGAAGTAAAGGTCGCAAAACGCGCGTTTAAACTTATGTCAAAACCAATCGTTGCACTTGTTGGTCGTCCTAATGTCGGTAAAAGCACCCTTTTTAACCGTTTGGTCGGTGAACGCCTTGCCATCGTCGATGCTGTCCCAGGAACAACCCGTGACCGCTTATATTCTGAGTCGACCTGGAATGGTCGCGTTTTCGGCATTGTCGATACGGGCGGAATCGATCCAACCTATGGTGGAAAAACAGTACTTTCTATCGGTTCTGCCGATTTTATCGAGGATATAAAAGCTCAAGCCATGATTGCGATCCAAGATTCTGACGCAATCTTATTTGTTACAGATGGTCAGACCGGGGTTACCGAGC
>CAZPCR010000320.1:0-4194 GCA_964585035.1 uncultured Anaerolineaceae bacterium | reverse complement strand
TCCTTTCATCGCACGTGTGGCGGCAGGATCACAATGGATTCAGTCACCAGGACCCCGGTTTCATTGACCATGTGATGAACAAGAAGGCAGGTATCATCCGCGTATACCTGCCTCCAGATGCCAATACTTTGCTGTCTGTCACCGACCATTGCTTGCGAAGCCGCAATTATGTCAACGTGATTGTGGCAGGCAAACAACCGGAACTGCAGTGGCTGGATATGGATGCAGCCATCAAGCACTGCACGGCCGGCCTTGGTATTTGGGACTGGGCGAGCAATGATGAAGGCGGCTATCCCGACGTAGTGATGGCTTGTTGCGGTGACGTACCTACGCTGGAAACCCTGGCCGCGGTTGAGATCCTTCGACTGCACTTTCCAGATCTGAAGGTCCGTGTCATAAACGTTGTGGATCTGATGACGCTCATGCCAAAAAGTGAGCATCCTCACGGATTGAGTGATAAGGACTTCGATGTTCTCTTTACGAAGGACAAGCCGATAATCTTTGCCTTCCATGGATATCCCCTCCTCATCCATGAGCTCACATATCGCCGTACGGGTCACGATAATATGCACGTTCGCGGCTTTAAGGAAGAGGGCACCACGACGACACCGTTCGACATGGTAGTGTTGAATGAACTGGATCGTTTCCATTTGGTTGGCGACGTAATTGATCGGGTGCCAAGTCTGGGTTCGCGCGCCGCCTACGTAAAACAATATCTTCGTGACAAGCTGCTGGACCACAAGGCTTACATCGACAAATACGGTGAAGACATGCCTGAAATCCGTAATTGGCAATGGGACTTGACCAAAACGAATACCCCTTTATAAAACGGCCAGTTCTGAAAGAATATTGCCGTATTATGTTTTGCACAGGAACATCGCGCTTCCGATGTCGTCAACGACGCAATGAAGGCCCAGCTGATCAGGGGACGCAATCCTTCAGCAGTGGCCAAGGTGCAGGTCAAATTTACGCCTCAAATCGCTAGGCGAGCCTATGAACTGTATGAGCAACATGGTCATCAGGATGGACATGCGACCCAAGATTGGGATCACACAGAGAAGGAGATTCAGAAAGGTGAAGCCCATAAATAGACAAGCGCGAATCGGATGAGAGAAGAAAGAGAGCACGAATGATTCAAGAAAATTCAACCGCCTTACACCCAGCTGATCTCGACAATCTGTCCATCAATACAATCCGTTTTTTATCGATAGATGCGGTACAGAAAGCCAACAGCGGTCACCCTGGTTTACCGATGGGTGCTGCCGCTTTTGCATACGTCCTATGGACGCGTTTTCTCAAGCACAATCCATCCAACCCCCAATGGTTCGACCGCGATCGTTTTGTTTTATCGGCTGGGCACGGGTCGATGTTGTTATATAGTTTATTGCACCTCACTGGGTATGAACTTTCGCTCGATCAGATCAAACAGTTTCGTCAGTGGGATAGCATGGCGCCGGGACATCCTGAACGCGGCCATACTCCGGGCGTCGAAGTGACCACCGGGCCGCTCGGTCAGGGGTTTGGGAATGGTGTGGGGATGGCGATGGCGGAGGCCTTTTTCTCAGCCCGTTATAACCGGCCAGGACATAAGATTATCGATCACTTTACGTATGGTCTGGTCAGCGACGGCGATTTGATGGAAGGCGTGGCGGCCGAGACCGCCTCCCTGGCGGGGCATCTGCGGCTCGGCAAGCTCATCTATCTTTACGATAACAATCACGTGACCTTATCGGCAGCTACCGATCTCACTTTTACCGAAGACGTCAAAAAACGTTTCAATGCCTACGGATGGCACACCCAATCCGTTGAAGATGGCAATGATTTGTTGGCGGTCGAGCATGCTATCAAGACCGCCCAGGGAAAAAAAGAAAAACCATCTCTGATCCTGATACACACGCACCTTGGCTATGGTTCGCCGGACAAACAGGATACCTTTGAAGCGCATGGCTCACCCCTCGGCGTGGAAGAGGTGAAACTCACCAAAGAGAATCTCGGCTGGCCGCTCGAACCCGCCTTCTATATCCCGGAAGCAGCCCTGGCTCATTTCAGGGAGGCCGTCCAAAAAGGCAGGCAGGTCGAAGCCAAATGGGAACGAAGATTTGCCTCCTACCAGCAATCTTTTTCGGATTTGGCACAGGAATTGCATCAAATGATACAAGGTGAATTGCCGGATGGATGGGATATTGACATTCCAAAGTTTCTCCCCGATGCAAAAGGCATGGCCACGCGCATAGCATCCGGGAAAGTGATGAATGCATTCGCATCCAAGCTACCTACTTTTATCGGTGGTTCGGCGGACCTGGACCCATCCACTTTTACAGCCCTGAACGGCAGGGGCGACTTTGAGAGCCCTCAGGAAACGATGGACGATCTCCAGGGTTCTGAAGGAGGCGGCTGGCGTTACTCCGGGAACAACCTTCATTTTGGTGTCCGCGAACACGGCATGGGGGCGGTCCTGAACGGAATGGCAGCGCATGGAGGCATGATTCCTTATGGATCTACATTCCTGATCTTCTCCGATTACATGCGGCCTCCGATCCGTCTGGCCGCTTTGATGGGTTTGCATGTGATCTATGTCTTTACCCATGACAGCATTGCCCTGGGAGAAGATGGCCCCACGCATCAATCAGTCGAGCAGCTGCTCGGTCTGCGTTCCATTCCAAATATGCTGGTCATCCGCCCGGCGGACGCGAACGAAACTGCCGCTGCCTGGCGCATCGCCATTGAGCATAAAAGCGGGCCCGTCGCCCTGGTCCTTAGCCGGCAGAATCTGCCTATCCTCGATTTGTCCAAATACCCACAGCTCACACTCGGCGTTCGTTCCGGTGGTTATATTCTTGCGCATGAATCTGGAAACATGCCTGCCGATATTGCTTTGATCGCTACCGGGTCCGAGGTGCAACTGGCGCTGGCGGTTTCTGAAAAACTGGAGCAGCAGGGGTCCAAGGCGCGTGTTGTCAGCCTGCCATGTTGGAATATTTTCGATTCACAACCCGTCCAATATAGAGAATCGGTTCTGCCGCCCGATGTGCCCATGCTGGCGATTGAAGCCGGCGTTTCTCTGGGCTGGCGGCCTTATGTCGGGCCTGGCATCGAGGTGATCGGAGTAGACCGTTTTGGGGCTTCCGCTCCTGGAGGCGTGGTAATGAATGAATATGGTTTTAATGTCGATCATGTCGTTCAGAAGGCTCTTGAATTAATTAAACGACAGAAGCACGGTTAACGATCCTGGGAAGAGGCTGAGGATGCATATTGGATTTGCAACGGATCATGGTGGTTTTATCCTGAAAGAACCTGTCCTGATAGCCTTACGTGCTTCTGGGCATGAGGTGAAGGATTTTGGTGCGTATGAATTAAATCCCGAGGATGATTACCCCGATTTCGTTATCCCGCTGGCCAGGGCAATTGCCCGGGGAGATATAGAACGCGGCATAGCGATTTGTGGCAGTGGCGTCGGTGCCAGCTTCACCGCTAACAAAATCCCTGGAGTACGGTCGGCTCTTATTCACGAGAGTTTCTCCGCTCATCAAGGTGTGGAGGATGATGATATGAACCTCCTTTGCCTGGGCGGGCGTGTGGTCGGTATTGCGATGGCACGGGAAATAATCAATATTTATCTGGCAGCTCATTTTATAAAGGCTGACCGCTTTGAACGGCGTCTGGCAAAAGTGGCTGCACTGGAACACAAGGAGTAAAAAATGAACAAGAATCCTTTATTAGGTTTGGAAGCATTGGGGCAAAGTGTCTGGTGGGACTATCTCAGGCGCAATGCTCTCGATAATGGAGAGCTCAAACAGCTCATCGATCAGGATGGCCTCGGCGGGTTAACCTCGAATCCCTCCATTTTTGAGAAAGCGATTGGTGAAAGTAATGACTACGACACAGCCATTCGCTCGATGGTGATGGAGCGTAAAAGCATTGAAGAAATATACGAAGTGCTCACTATAGAAGATATCCAACGCGCCGCCGATCTTTTTCGTCCCGTTTTTGACAGGTTAAAAGGCGGGGACGGATTTGTGAGCCTGGAGGTCTCTCCCAAATTAGCTCATGATACAGCCGGTACGGTGACAGAGGCCCGCAGGCTATGGTCGGCGGTGGACCGACCCAACCTTTTTATTAAGGTTCCGGCGACCCGCGAGGGGTTGCCTGCCATCCAGCAATTGATCGGGGAAGGGATCAATGTCAACATTACTC
>CAZPCR010000319.1:0-4194 GCA_964585035.1 uncultured Anaerolineaceae bacterium | reverse complement strand
AGATACTGGAAGATGATCCGGAAATCGCTGGCGCCGTAGGCGCGTGCTGCCTCTATATACATCGACTCTTTAACTTGCAGGAAAATGGCGCGATAGCTCTTGATCGACCCGGTGAAAATACTAAGGAGTACCGTAACGCCAAGGATCACCCAGATGCTTCTTGAGTAAAACGTCCCGATCATTACCAAGATCGACAGGAAGGGCAACACAAGGTTGATCTCGGTAATACGCTGGATCAACTCATCCACCCAGCCGCCATACCACGTACCGACGGCCGCAATGATCATCGTCAGCACCAGCGTACCGAGGGAGGCGATCAAGCCAAAGGCTAAAGCAACCGGTGTTCCCCATAACAACGGCAGCACCAGATCCCTGCGGGCGTAGTCAGTGCCTGCCAGGCCGAACACCTGTCCCTGGAATACAAATTGTGCGTCGATGTCCGAACCCGGCTCGAAGGTCGTGCCGATGATTTGCAGTTGGTACTTTCCCTTCACGATCGCATTGGTTTTGGGGTCCTCAAAGAGGGCCTGCATCGGATTCGCACCATTCAATCTCTGTATTAATCTTGTATCCTGTGAGAAGGGGAAGGTTAGTTGTTGGGTGACACCCAGGTCGTCTATCCGTATCTTCCTGCCGTCCGGGGTTAACCATAATATGGAAACGAACGGTTGTTTTTGGATGTATTTTGAAGTGAAATATAAAAACATTTCCTGTGGATAGTCGTCATATTGGAAATCAAAAGCATAGGAAATATTAACAGTCCCCGTACCTTGTGCACCCGGCGTGACCGTTTTCTCCATGGTATGGTTGGCGGTATCCACCGTGAAAGATATGGGCAGCTTCTTGCTTCGGAATAAATTGATCCAGGCTGGTGGTGCGAACTTGGGGTTTTGATACCATACTTCCTCGCCGCCGCGCCACAGGTTGATGGCTGTGTTGTACGGAATTTTTATTACGGTGTAAATGGCAACCACCACCAGTAAAAAGATGATGGACAATCCCAAAACTGCGGAAGGATACCGCATGATCTCCCGAAAAGAGTGTTTTAGGTTATTCATGGTTAGTCACCACCCACTTTGACGCGTGGGTCGACCAGGGCGTAAACAAAATCGAGCAGGAATACGGTGATCGCCAGCAGATAGGCATAAATAATTGTAGTGCCTACGATCACGGGCGTATCGTAAAGTCCGATGGCTCGATACAGGGTGCGCCCGAGCCCGGGCCATAGGAAGACGGTCTCTGTGATGATCGCCCCCCCAACAATGCTGATAAGTGTCAAAGCAAAATTCGTGATGATCGTCGGTAGAGTGGGGCGCAAAATGTAACGGCGCTCTATATCACGCGCCGGTAGGCCCTTGGCTTTTGCCATTTCAACATAGTCTTCGCTCGAATAGATCAGGAAGAATGTTCTCCAGTTGTATATGCTCAAAAAGAGCGAGCTGATGATCAGGGCCGAAGCCGGGAGGATCATATGCTTTAGAACACTGAGTGCGAAATCAATGGGGTTGCTAGGCGGAGGCGAGTCAACCATTCCTCCAAAGGGTAGTATCTTGAAAACGGCAGCAAAGATAAGGATGAAGAAAATGCCATAAAACCAGGGTGGCGCAGCAGACGTCGGCGAGAGCGTGATGACCAGCTTATCCCACCAACTGCCGTAGCTACGGGAAAGAGAGAGCGCCAGAAAGACGCTGATAAAAAACAAGGACAATTCCGAGACGCCCATCAACAACAGGGTGGCAGGCAGGCGCTCCAAGATGATAAGCCGCACCTCTTTGGAACCAGAGTCGCTGGTCATGTTGATGGCGCGTCCCAGGTTCAGGGTCAATGCGTTCAAGAGATATCGCAGGTTGCGTACAGCTACCGGAGTATTAAGGCCGATCCGGTTCTCCTCCAATGTGATCGACTCCGCGATCAGCTTCTGTCGCGTGGCAGGGTCCATGCTTTGAGCGGAGCGGCTGGCAGCATATTGCTGGGTGATTCTGTCACGGATATCGTTCCTCATGATCGTATCCACATAGCCGCCCAGGTTGGCGATCATGATCGTGAGGTAGATCCCAATCACAACAGTCACGAATAAAGTTAATAGCCTTACAGCGCTATACCGGACGACGCGTATAAATGTGCTGTTAGTAACAGGCTTCTTCATAACTTCGGGGATTGGCTTTGGTTGGGTGGCTGTGACCGCCATGATTGCACCTCACATTAAAAGCTTACTAAGACCTTGGAATTATTTTCGGGAGTCTTGAAATTCAAGAAAATAGAGGATGGACTTCCGAGGTTTTTTAAGAGCGAATAAATATTAGAACACAATCGTCGCGAATTAAACCAAGACGAAAATAGCTTTTTTAGGGTTCTTTTTGACACGTATTTGAGACCAAATCCCGTAAGTCGTCCTGGGAACTCTATGATCTTGATGATTACAAAGAAAGTTCTGAGATCTCAATGATTACAAATAGGGGCAAGGTTTCCCTTGCCCCTATTATGTTGCATGACCTGTCTGGTCTTACGGCACTACTACAAAATCTAAAGAGGCGTAGGCCGGTATGGCAACAGGGATCGGAACGACCGCCACTTCGATCTTGTCCGAGCCGGTGACCAACTTTGAAGTCACGTCCGCGGTAAGCATCACCTGGTAATGACCGTCCGCCACTGGCGTAGCATCGCCGGTCGAAACAACTGCTCCCGTAGCATCATAGAGCAGGTATTTTACTTGCTTGATATCGGCGTTAGCGTAGGGCGCGTTATTGAAGGTCACATTGACGTCAAAGGTCGGGGTATCTCCAACTTTGACCTGAGCCGGTCCATCAAGCGCAGCCGTTGCCAGTTTAGGCGTACTGAAGCTGGCCCAGCGGTCCGCTAGATCGGGGAAGTCCGGGTTGTTCTTCAAGACCAGCGTCTTCTCAGTCGTGAAGACCTTATCCAGATAATATGGACCGGTGCCGACCCAGTAATGTCCGTGGGCTGTATACCAGGCCTTGAGGTTGTCGTAACGGGTCTTGGCATCCGCCGCTGTGATGTACTGGCTGAGCGTGGGAGCATAAGGAATGAGCGATTGACTCTCTGCGGTATCCAATTCCTTAGACAGGATATCGAGGCTCGGACCACCCACCCAGCTCATCTGCTCGATCTTTTTCGCATCTGCCTGATCTGCTGTATAAGCGAGTTGACCATCTGCCACAGCCATATCGGAGATGGCTAATACATCCCAGCTGTCTTCGCCGGTAAGGCCAGTGGGAGAATTAGGCCAATTGGTCACCACATTCAATTCCGCATCGTTGTAATACAGATCAGAATAGGATTCGATGGTAAGCGGGTTGGTGGATGTGATCCGGAAGCCTTTGTAAGTAGGTAGAAGAGACTGAAGGTTGGGGGCTAAAGCCGGATCATAGATCTTGCTATCCTTGTTGGCTTCATCAAAGAACTGGATGGTAGGCATGATGAAATCTGCAACCGACAACGGACTGCCGTCATGCCACTTAACAGTAGTGAACAGATCGGCCGGATAGGTTACTACACTCTTGACCTTGGCAGTGGTGCCGTTCGGGAATTTCTCGGCTGCCGTGATGAATTTTTGCGCTTTTGCATCCCAGTCCACCCAGGCATCGGGCGGGACGGGTATCGTATCGGCAGTTTTCAAATTCACCCAATCCAGGGTCTTGGTAATGGGCAAGCCGGTTTGGGCTGTTACTTCGGCGGTCGCTATGCGCTGCGGGAACGCCAGGCCTGTATAAGGATCACCCATCATGCCGCCGGTAAAGGTGGCGATATCGCTGCCTTGCTCCGTAAAGCGCATGACACCGGTATCCCAGATCCAGTTATCGCCTCCGATAGTATTCCACGGTTCGGTGAACAAATCGTTCGTGCCGATCTTCATCTGGCCGCCTTCTTTATCGGTGAAGCGCAGGTTATATGGATACATTGCTGCTGCTTCAATACCGGACCCCAGATCATATGTGGCATTAACATTGGTCTTGTAGGGTGAGTAAACCTGCTCATCCACAACCCAGATCTGTGTCGAATCCTGCAAGGATAGCGTGAGAGCCTGTACCATCAGATCGTGGCGCTGTGCGACGGTAGTAAAGTTATGGTTCGCTAAATCGTCGGCCGCTTTTTGAAAGGTCGGATCGATCGTTGTATTAGCCAGGAATACCGACAATCCCTGCTGGCTGTCCGGCGCGTACATTTGCTGGAAGG
>CAZPCR010000318.1:0-4196 GCA_964585035.1 uncultured Anaerolineaceae bacterium | reverse complement strand
CCGCGCCAGACGTCAACATGCGTTATCCGCACTGGGTAAACTACGTACGCTCACAACTCGAGGCCAGTTACAACGCCCAGGATATTTACAACTCGGGCTTCACGGTCTATACGACGCTCGACCCGACACTGCAAGATTTTGCCCAAAAGCTGGTGACGACGCAGGTCGCAGCACTGGCCGCCAACAACGCGACTGATGGAGCGCTGGTGGCCATCAAACCTTCGACCGGCGAGATCCTGGCCATGGTGGGTTCGGCAGATTTTAATAACACCGCCATCGCAGGCCAGGTCAACATGGCAGTAAGCGAGACGCGACAGCCCGGGTCCTCGATCAAACCGATCAACTACGTGGCGGCCTTCGAAAAAGGATGGACACCGGCCACCCTGATCTGGGATGTGCCTTCGGAGTTTCCGCC
This sequence comes from uncultured Anaerolineaceae bacterium, assembly GCA_964585035.1. Classification (GTDB taxonomy): domain Bacteria; phylum Chloroflexota; class Anaerolineae; order Anaerolineales; family Villigracilaceae; genus Fen-1038. Next base: position 3,781 of record CAZPCR010000318.1, on the reverse strand, counting down.
CTCAGGCGACCCGAACGATACTAACCCACCGTACATACCCAATAATTACGACAATGCATTCCACGGTCCGGTCACGGTACGCACGGCGCTCTCAAATTCGTTCAACATACCAGCCGTGAAAACCCTGCAATTCGTAGGCGTGTACGGCGACCAGGGCATGATCGCCATGGCGAAACGCTTTGGGATCACATCATTCGACCGCAACGATTACGGCCTTTCACTCACGCTGGGAGGTGGGGACGTGAGCGTGCTCGAAATGACCAGCGCTTTCTCGGTCTTTGCGAACGTAGGAGTACGAATCCCGCCTGTTTCCATTTTAAAGATCGTGGACCATCAAGGCAACGTAGTCTATCAATATACGCCCCCCAAGGGCGACCAGATCATCAGCCCCGAACATTCGTACCTGATCACATCGATCCTATCGGACAACCAGGCGCGCTCCTGGATGTTTGGATCACACTCGGTCCTCAACCTGTCCTTCCCGGTGGCGGCCAAGACAGGCACCACCAACGACTTCCGCGATAACTGGACATTGGGATATACGCCGGACCTTGTGGCGGGGGTATGGGTGGGCAACGCGGACTATACGCCGATGGTCAATACCACCGGAGTAAGCGGTGCGGCACCGATCTGGTCACAGTTCATGGAAACCGCAGCGCCTTATGAGGGCGGAGGCCGCACCACGCCGTTCACCCGGCCGGCGGGCATCGTGGATAAAACCATCTGCTCGGAATCAGGGACGGAACCATCCAACTGGTGCAAGGGCGGCACACGCACTGAAATATTCGCTTCGGACCAACCTCCCTTGCCTGCCAGCCAGGACTTGCGCCGCGAAGTAACACTGGATACATGGACGGGGCTGGAGGCTGCCTCTGGCTGCAGCGACTTCACGAATAAAGAGATGACCATCAATGTCAGCGACATATGGGCGCGTAAATGGTTCGGCACCAAACCCGGACGCACCTGGCTGGACGACAACAATTTTCCCTATCCCCCGGTCTATGCACCGCCGCGTGAGTGCAACGGCAACGACCCACACCCCACCCTGCAACTTAATGTTAATGATGGCGATGTGATCAGCCAACCCACGCTCGCCGTCCAGGGCACCGCCAATGCGACCGGCGATTTTAAATCATGGCGGCTCGAGTTCGGAATCGGAAACAACCCTGGCAGTTGGACGGTGCTGGCGCAGAGTAACCAGGCAGTGGACAACGGATTGCTTTTTAACTGGGACCTCTCGAACCTACCAAGCCAGACTATCACCCTGCATCTTTACGTCAACGGGGCAAACGGCTACGCCGAGCGTTTCGTACACTTTACGCTGGCGCTGCCCACCGCTACGGCGGCTCCAACATTCACACCACTCCCTTCACCGACAGATACACCTATGCCGATACTCCCGACCGATACTCCGATACCGTCAGACACGCCAGTGGCTCCGCCAACGTCGACGCCATGAAATTGATAAAAAAAGATGTTAGAGAGTAGGGAGACAGGATGCGTATTGAGGATTTGAGTTGGATGGATGTTGAAAAATATCTTCAACACGAGGACCGTTTGTTGTTGGTTACCGGCGCAACCGAACAACACGGTTACCTGAGCCTGTTGACGGACATCAAAATCCCGCAGGCATTGGCGGATTCGGCATCGCAAGCAACAGGTGTGCTGATCGCACCGCCGCTGAACTTCGGCGTTTCGACCTATTTCATGGCCTACCCAGGCACAATGAGCTTACGCGTAAGCACATTTATGGCGGCAGTCGAAGACGTCGTCCGATCTGCTTACAAGCATGGTTTCAAACGTATCTTGATCCTGAACGGACACGGGGGCAATTCACCGGCACGCGGCCATTTGCATGAAGTCAATAACGACCTGCCCGACCTAAAACTTAATTGGTACGACTGGTGGCTGTCACACTCCGTGGAAGCTGTGGCGATCAAGCACAATATCAAGCCAGCACATGCCAACTGGCTCGAGGCTTTTGCATTTACGACCGTAGGCGAACTGCCAAAAGGAGACAAGACCCCGCCAACGGTACCCAGCGCCATCATGGATGCCAAGACCGCACGCGAAGTTTATGGAGATGGGTCGTTCGGAGGGCCATATCGCGCCAGCGACGATATCATGCACGAAATCTTTGCCGCGGCGCTGGAAGACATATTGCAACTATTAAAGTTTGATTAGCTTTACAAGCCATCAAAAATGGGGCGTGTTACAAGTGGTAGAATACCGTTAATCATATAGATAGTGAGGCACAATGTATATAGATCCCAATACCGGTGGTGTTATATTTGGCTGGCTGTTAGGCGCGTTCGGACTGATAACCGGACTGCTGTTGATCTTTTCAGGCAAGATACGCGGTTCCATTGCAAAGATGCGCAGAAAGACACGTCACAAGGATGAAACTGAAGACCAAGAATAAATGCGAACGATCATTATAGGATTCGACTCGTTCGACCCGACCACCTTCGAACGACTCGAGGCAGCGGGGAAAATGCCGAATTTATCAACATTCGTTAAGCAGGGTGGATATTCGCGCTTAGAGGTGTGCTCTCCTCCACAAACTGAAGTATCGTGGACATGCATCGCTACAGGTGTCGACCCGGGTTCGCACGGGATATTCGATTTCGTCCATCGCGACCCGCAAACTTATACACCTTACGTTTCCATACTCCCGACGAAGCAAAGCATTTTGGGGGAACAGTTCCTGCCGCCCTATACGACAAGGACCTTTTTCCACGAAGCAGCCGAAATGGGATATCCGGCGACCGCCTTATGGTGGCCGGCTTTATTCCCGGCGCGCCCCGAACTGCCGGTGGCGACAATCCCCGGATTGGGAACACCGGATATCCGCGGACAACTGGGCGTCGGCATTTACCTGACAACCCAACCGCAGGAAAAAAAGAAGGTACAAGTGATCCGGCTCGAACCTGCCGGTGCTGGAAAATTCAACGCGGCAATCGAAGGGCCGAAAGTTAAGACAAAAGAAGGCTTACGCCCGGCGACTTTACCCGTTACGATCGAGATCGCAAATGATACATCCGCAACGGTGACGATTGGCAGCCAGAAGATCCAGCTTTCAAAAGGAAAATGGAGCCAGATCATAGAACTTAAATTCCAGGCAGGCTTTGCATTCGCGGTGCAGGCTGTTACACAGGTCATTCTCACAGAGACCGGGGACAAAGTGAGCCTGTACTTTCTGCCTTTACAGATCCACCCGCTGCACGCGCTGTGGCCATATGCCACACCCGGATCCCTTGTCAAGGATTCTTGGAAGGCAGCCGGGCCGTTCCTGACACTGGGGTGGCCGCAGGATACCAATGCGCTCGAAGACGGTTGCATTACCGACGAACAATTCCTGGATCTTTGTGATTCCATTTTCAGTTCACGCAAAAAAATATTCTTCAACCAACTGGATAAATTTAAAGAAGGCGTGCTGGCGGGGATCTTCGACTGCCTGGACCGCGTCCAACACATGTTTTTGAAAAGCAACCCTGAACTTGTGGAGCAATGGTATATGAAGCTCGACGAGTTTGTCGGCGAAGTTCAGACGCATATCAATAAACTGGGCCTCGAGAAGGTGCGTTTCCTTGTGCTTTCCGACCACGGGTTCAGAACTTTCGAATATAAAGTACATCTCAACCACTGGCTGGTCGAGAATGGATATATGACGCTAGACCGCCAAACGGAAACACCCGATCTACAGGATGTAATTTGGGGAAGGACGAGAGCCTATGCTCTTGGACTGAACAGCATCTATCTTAATATCGTAAACCGCGAA
>CAZPCR010000317.1:0-4201 GCA_964585035.1 uncultured Anaerolineaceae bacterium | reverse complement strand
CAGTCATGGGATTAACTCAATCTGATACGGGGATCAACCAGCGTATATGCCATGTCCACAACAATGGTAAAGAATACAACTGCCGTGGAGGTAAGCAAGAGCACACCCAGCACTACCGGATAATCGCCACGCTGGGCATATTCCCAGAAAAGACGTCCCATACCGGGCCAGGCGAAGACCGACTCGGTAACCAGTGCGCCGCCAAGCAGGAAGGGAATATCAAGACCCACAATGGTTACAAAAGGCAGGATTGCATTTCGGAGGGCATGCTTGAATAGCACGCTGCGGCTGCTCAAGCCCTTGGAACGCGCCGTGCGTACATAATCCATGCCCAGGACTTCCAATATGCTGGAACGGAGGTAACGCGAATAACCGGCGGTTTGAATGGCAACCAGGCAGGAAACCGGCAATACAAGATGGCGGGCCAGTGCCAGCGGGTCCTTGGGATCCCAGATATCTGCGCCGGTTGGCAGGTATGGTAACCCCCAAGCTTTAAACTGCACCGCAAATATCTGCATACTGCCCAAGGCGAGGAAGAAGATCGGCATGGAAAATCCAATAAAGGAGAAGGAAGTAATTAGGTTGTCCAAAAATGAGTATTGTCTAACTGCCGCAACCAGGCCAAGGATCAAAGCAAAAATGATGATAAAAACCTCGGAAGTGCCCATGAGGATGAGGGTCAGCGGTAGGCGCTGTGCAATCATTAATGTCACCGGTTGATGGGAGAAGAACGACGTACCCAGATCCCCCTGTGCCGCAATCCCCAACCATTTGAAGTATTGAACAACGATCGGCTGGTCCAGCCCAAGCCTCGCGCGGATCGCCTCACGGTCAGCCTCGGTCATATTCGGTCTGTTGGCGTATTCTGCCATGGGGTCCGAAGACAGGCGTGTAAGGATAAAACACAGTAGGGTAATAATAAGCAGGATCATGAAACCCTGGATGATGCGGCGAGCAAGATAAGACCACATAGGTTTCTTCCTTACATGTAATAGATAGACCTGCAAGGTCATAATGACCTTGCAGGTCTACAGTTGATCAACAGACTAGCTTATTTTGTGACATCCCAGGCGGACATATTGCATGCCCAGCCGCAGAAGCCGGAGCTAGGTGGGAAAACGAGACGAGCAGAATACCCATAAACATTTGCACGTGCGTACAACGGAACAAACAGTGCCTGGTCGTATTGGTACTTCTGGATCGAATCATAAATCGGCTTGCGGGTCGCCGGATCAGCAGAAGCAGCGCCCTGGTTAAACAGCGTATCCATCTGGCCGGTCTGGTCGCAGTAGTGATAATTGTTGTTACCACTCGGATTGGCCTTATTGGGAACGTTCGCGCATGCGAAGCTGCCAGTCGGATCGGGATCGGGATAGAAGCCGGTGGTGTAAATGGCCATATCGAACTTGCCAAGCGGCATGTTCGCGCCTTCAGTATAGGAACCAAAGAAGGTCCCGGATGGGGTGGCGACAGTCTTGACGTCAATGCCGACTTGTTTCAGATTGGCCTGGATCGCCGCCTGCTCATCCTGGCGAAGCTGCTTGACGGTGGTCTCAAGGCTGATCGAGAACTTCACAGGTTTGCCATTGCAGGTACCGGCACGGATACCATCCGAACCGACTTTATAGCCGGCTGTATCGAGCAATTGACCGGCCTGGGTTGGGTCATAAGGATACTCGGTAAGGGTGGTGTTGTACCAAGAGGAGTTTGGCCACAAGGAGGTCGGTGCCGTCGTCTTGCCGAAGAGCAGGGTCTTAACAATCGTGTCGCGGTCAATGGCGAGGTAGATTGCCTTGCGGACATTTGCGTCCTGGAACGGGCAGAAGCCGGCTATGTCGCTGTTACCGACCACCGCGCCGGTGGAATCTTTGATCGTGCTGTTGGTGATTCCGAGGTTGAACAGCAAGTGCTCAAACTCAGGTGTGCTATCCACACGCAGGTGCTGGGCAGGTTCCAAAGCGCTAAGCGTTGGAATATCGGACTCAGCAAAATCCGGCACGAAATCAACATCGCCGGTCTTTAGGGCGGCTAAAGCAGTGGTAGTATCGGGCACGAATTTGATATTGATCTGGGTAAGATTAGGCTTATTGCCGTAATAGTTCGGATTAGGAACCAGGGTCATATGATCGCCTGCCACCCATTCCTTGATCATGTACGGGCCAGCGACAACGGTTGGGCTATGGATCTCGGCATTCTTCTCGAGGCCGGTGTGACCCTGCAGGACGTGTGAGGGAAGGAGCATGCCAGTTGTATTCGGACCTACCGAGAATAGGGTCGGCCAAGGAGCGAATACGCTCGAGAAATGGAGCACAGCCGTAGTGTCATCAGGAGTATCAATGCTGGTAATGGTGGTATAGCCTGAACGACTAATTGGAGCGTTCTTCGGATCCACCTGTGACTGCCAAGTAAAGAGTATATCTTTGGATGTCAGCGGTTGGCCATCGGACCATTTGAGGTTTGGTTTCAACTTAAAAGTAATGGTCAGACCATCTGCCGAAACGTCGCCATTCGCAGCGGTTGGAACCTCGGCTGCCAAATCAGCGACCAAATTGTTGTTGGCATCCCATGTTACAAAGCTGGCACCCACAACCTGATCCAGCCAGGCCGAGTAAGTCATATTGCTATATTCGGATACCACGTTATCGGGTTCTTGCGTATACGCGATGGTGATAGTCTTGTCAGCAGGAGCGGTTGTAGCCGCGGGAGCTTGAGTTGCAGCCGGTGCCTGAGTTGCACCGGATGCCGGCGCCGTAGTTGCAGTGGTCGCCGGAGCACAACCAGCCATTACCATGCTGGAAAGGACGAGCACAACGAGCAATAGGTACAATTTACTATTCACAGGTTCTCCTCCTACAGAGAATTAGGATTTAGGTAGTTGGATACGACAATTGGGGAAATAAACGGGTTGTTTTGCGCTTTTATTCCACCTCCTTCCGAGTGGATTAAAATTTTACGTGATTATACAGCAAAAGGGGTTTGTCAATATACCGGAATTGGAACCCCATATCCATTCAAACGAACGCTTGAAGGAGCCGGCGGCCACAGACCCGGCACCGACGTCCCGCAGTGCGGGCAGCATCCAGCAGGGGTGAGCCGGTATTCGCGTATCACATATCCGGAGCGCCTGATCAAAACCTCGTTACAGTTGGGGCAATAGGTATGCTCATACTCGTCCACCCGGCCCGGCAGATTTCCGGCATAAACGTAGTGGAGCCCGGCTTCGCGCCCGATCTCGGCGGCGCGCACCAAGGTACGGCCATCTGTGTTATCGGGGTCGGTCATTTTATAATCCTTGTGGAAAGCGGTCACATGCCAGGGAATATCCTGAGAAACGCCGGTAATGAAACGTGCCGCATCCCATAACTCTTCATTCGAATCGTTGAAGCCCGGTATCACCAAGGTTACGACCTCTACCCACAAACCGAGTTCATGGGCGCGCTTGATCCCATCCAGGGTATTTTTGAGCACGCCGCCCAGCTTATGATAATTTTTTTCCTGCATGGATTTGAGGTCCACTTTGTAGGCACTGATGTAAGGCCGAATAAATTCCATGACCTCCGGCGTATTATTTCCATTGGAAACATAGGCGCACATCAGCCCAGCGGCTTTGGCCTCCATGAAAATACCCACTGCCCATTCACTCGTTATCAGGGGTTCATTATAGGAAGAGACAACCACCGAAGCCTGCGTACGGTGCGCCAGCTCAACCATATCCCGCGGGGCGATCTTGCGCACGAGGCCAAGGGAAGGATCTGATTCCGGGTCGCGCATGGCCTGGGAGGTCATCCAATTTTGGCAGTAGCCACAATGGAAATCACAACCGAGCATCCCGAACGTCAAGGCATTTGAGCCGGGCAAGACGTGATTGAAGGGTTTCTTTTCGATCGGGTCTGACTGCAGGGCGGCTACATAACCCCACGGCACCCGCAATTTTCCTCCCTGATTGAATCGTACCTGACAGATGCCGCGTTTCCCCTCACGGATAAGACAGCGATGTCCACAGGAAAAGCAGCGCAGTGCGTTGTCCGGCAACTGCTCGTATAGAGTCCCCTCCACTGTTAATTCATCCAATGTATCGGCTAAAGTGGACATGAGATCCTTCTTACCAGACAAAGTATAAATTCAGCAGGATCTATTTGCGTGAAAAGCATCCTTGATGCAAAGCAGACCTTGAAGGTCTCAGCGATCAATTTGCGAACCT
>CAZPCR010000316.1:3133-4207 GCA_964585035.1 uncultured Anaerolineaceae bacterium | reverse complement strand
TATTAAATCCCAACAGCGCTCCATTGACAGGCATAACGTTCGAAGACGATATGCCATCCGGCATGATCATTGCCACGCCTGCCGATCTGAACCCGAACACCGCCTGTTTCGGAGCAAGCGCAGCACTTACCATTCTTACTCCCAGCTCTTATAAATTCAGCGGCGGCAATCTCCCGGCCGGCGGAAGCTGCACGTTAACACTCAATGCTACCATGACGGTCAACGGCAACCTTACAAATACAATTCCAGCCGGCGCGGTGACCACCTTTAACGGGGCAAGCAGTCCCCAGGACGCTGCCGCCACGTTGACCAACCTGCCTGGTGCAAGCATCAGCAAATCCTTTGCACCAAACCCGATCTTTGTCGGAGATTATTCCTTATTAACAATCACCATCAAGAACACTGGTAATATCGCTTTGAGCGGCATGGGAATGACAGATACCCTCCCTGGAACCCTGCCAGCCGGTCTGGCTGTAGCTGCCTATCCGCCCGCGCCGACGCCGGTCAATAACTGCGGAGGAACTCTGACGGCCGTTGCCGGATCGCAAACCATACAATTAACGGGTGGCACCCTGGCTGGTAATTCAGATTGTACGATCGTAGTCGGCGTGACAAGCACAGTGGCCGGAAATTATCTTAATACCATCCCACCGAGCAGCCTCTCGAGTGCTGAAGGCGCGACAAATAAACAACCAGCCACCGATACCCTGGTGGTACAGCCACTAGCCTCGTTGGGTGATTTCGTATGGAACGACTTGAATGACAACGGCATTCAGGATGCGGGTGAACCTGGCATTGGGGGTGTCACCGTCAACCTGCTGAACTCCGGTGGAACAACCATTGCATCCACTACCACAAACCCCAGTGGGTTGTACAGCTTCCCCAACCTGACACCCGGAACCTACAGCGTCCAGTTCGTAAAACCTACCGGCTATTCCTTTAGCCCGATAAACCAAGGTGGCGACGATACAGTAGACAGCGATGCAGACACCACATCCGGCACCACTGGTACATATACTCTGGCATCGGGTGATAACAACACCACCGTGGATGCCGGTCTGTACCAACCAGCAG
>CAZPCR010000316.1:0-3033 GCA_964585035.1 uncultured Anaerolineaceae bacterium | reverse complement strand
AACCCGGCATAGCAAATGTCACTGTTAATCTGTTAGGACCGACAGGTTCCTCCGTGTTGGCGACCACCACTACGGATTCGAACGGCTTGTATCATTTCACCAACCTGGTACCCGGTACTTATCGGGTGGAATTCGTGCAGCCATCAGGTTATTCCTTCAGCCCTGCTACTCAAGGAAGCGACACTGCGAAAGACAGCAACGCAGATACTACTTCCGGCATCACCACTACCAGCTTTACACTGGCATCGGGTGATAACAACACCACCGTGGATGCCGGTCTGTACCAACCAGCAGCTCTAGGTGACTTTGTTTGGAAAGACCTGAATGGCAATGGTATCCAAGACGCGGGTGAACCCGGCATAGCAAATGTCACTGTTAATCTGTTAGGACCGACAGGTTCCTCCGTATTAGCAACCACCACCACGGATGCCAACGGGCTGTACCATTTCACCAACCTCGTTCCTGGAACATACCGAGTAGAGTTCGTGCAACCTACAGGCTATTCATTCAGCCCCGCTATTCAAGGAAGCGACGCTGCAAAAGACAGCAACGCAGATACTACTTCAGGCATCACCACTACCAGCTTTACACTGGCATCGGGTGATAACAACACCACCGTGGATGCCGGTCTGTACCAACCAGCAGCTCTAGGTGACTTTGTTTGGAAAGACCTGAATGGCAATGGTATCCAAGACGCGGGTGAACCCGGCATAGCAAATGTCACTGTTAATCTGTTAGGACCGACAGGTTCCTCCGTGTTGGCGACCACCACTACGGATTCGAACGGTGTATATCATTTCACTAACCTCGTACCCGGTACTTATCGGGTAGAGTTCGTTCGACCTTCCGGATTAAACTTCAGCCCTGCGAATCAGGGAAGCGACGATACAGTGGACAGTGATTCCAACACATCCACCGGCATCACCACCAGCTATACCCTGGCGTCGGGTGATAATAATATCACCGTGGACGCCGGCTTGAACCTGTCTGCATCGCTGGGCGACTTCGTGTGGAACGATGCAAATGCCAACGGCATCCAAGATACAAGCGAAACGGGCATAGCAGGTGTCACCGTCCACCTGATGGATGCATCAGGAACAACCACCCTGGCGACCACTACGACCGATGGCAGCGGGCTGTACCATTTCACCGACCTCGTTCCTGGCACGTACCGGGTAGAGTTCATCAAGCCCTCCGGCTATACCTTCAGCCCTGCTACTCAAGGAACTGATACCACAATAGATAGCGATGCAGATACTACTTCCGGCATCACTACAACCAGTTATACACTGGCCGCGGGCGACAACAACATCACTGTGGATGCCGGACTATTCCAGCCCGCCTCACTGGCGGCGCTAGGCGACTTCGTTTGGAACGACGCGAATGCGAACGGCATCCAGGATGCAGGTGAAACCGGCATAACTGGTGTCACTGTCAACTTGTTGAATGCCGCGGGAACAACCACACTGGGGACCACCACCACGGATGTCAATGGGCTATACCATTTCACCAACCTCGTTCCCGGTACATATCGGGTTGAATTCGTGAAACCTTCTGGTTATTCCTTCAGCCCGCCAATTCAGGGCGGTAACACTGCAAAAGACAGCGATGCAGATACTACTACGGGCATAACCACAACCAGTTATACACTGGCCGCGGGCGATAACAATATCACCGTGGATGCCGGCCTGTTCCAGCCCGCCTCACTGGCGGCGCTGGGCGACTTCGTGTGGAACGACGCAAATGCGGACGGCATCCAGGATACAGGTGAAACAGGCATTCAAGGTGTCACTGTCAACTTGTTGAATGCCGCGGGAACAACCACACTGGGGACCACCACCACCGATGTCAACGGACTTTACCATTTCACCAACCTCGTACCCGGTACATATCGGGTAGAGTTCGTGAAACCCACAGGCTACTCCTTCAGCCCCGCTACTCAAGGAGGCGACAATACGAAGGACAGCGATGCCAATACAACTACCGGTATTACAACCACCAGTTATACACTGGCTGCGGGAGATAACAACATCACCGTGGACGCCGGTCTGTTCCAGCCCGCCTCACTCGCGGCGCTGGGCGACTTCGTGTGGAACGATGCGAATGCCAACGGCATCCAGGATGCAGGTGAACCCGGCATTGCGGGTGTCACGGTCCATCTGATGAATGCCGCGGGAACATCGGTCCTGGCGACAACTACCACGGATGCCAACGGGTTGTACAGCTTCCCCAACCTTGTACCCGGCACTTACAAGGTCGAGTTCGTGAAACCCATCGGCGATACTTTCAGCCCTGCTACTCAAGGAACCGACACCACAATAGATAGCGATGCAGATACCATAACCGGTATCACCACCACAAGCTACACGCTGGCAGCGGGTGATAATAATACAACCGTGGACGCCGGCCTCTATCAGCCAGCATCACTCGCAGCACTGGGCGACTTCGTATGGAACGACGTGAATGCCAACGGCATTCAGGACACAGGTGAAACCGGCATAGCAGGCGTCACGGTCCACCTAATGAATGCTTCGGGAACCACCATCCTGGCAACCACCACCACGAATGCCAACGGGTTGTACCTTTTCACCAACCTCGTACCCGGAACATATAAGGTCGAGTTTATAAATCCAGGAGGGTATACCTTCAGCCCCGCTACTCAAGGAACTGACATCACAAAAGACAGCAATGCGGATACCACCACCGGTATCACCACCACCGGCTTTACGCTGGCAGCGGGTGTTACCAATACCACCGTGGACGCCGGCCTGTTCCGGCCTGCACCCGGCCTCTTTGATCCTCCATCCGGTCAAAAAGTACTTAATGCAGTGAATTTACCGGAGTTGGAATGGAAAATGGTATGGATCAACAATACTAATGCATCGGCAATCAATGTTCAGATCACGGATCCGATCCCTGCAGGGACGACGTATGTACCTGCCAGCGTCACTTGCGTGGCAAATGGTGTTTCCGGGACGACCAGCTGCGTATACGATCCCGTCTTGAACCAAATCTTCTGGCAAGGTCACATTG
>CAZPCR010000315.1:2485-4210 GCA_964585035.1 uncultured Anaerolineaceae bacterium | reverse complement strand
CATCCTGTAAGGAGGCATTGGGAGCCACCAGGAATTTTTTTCCGAAAACAGGTGTATTGGAGACCATCACCAACATGGATTCAACTTCAATCTTGCTCTCATCGTCCAAAGTTAGAGATACATTTGGCTTGGAATCCTGACGCATCAGAACCTGCGCGGCGTCCTTAATGGCAGATATTTTTCCGCTGGCGACCTTGGAGGAAGAGGGATACATGGCTGCCGAGAGTCCGACGCTGGCCATCTCGAAGAAAGTGATTTTTTTGCCCTTACTGGTTTTTACCTGACCTACATCCAGCTTGCGTGTGTTATCAGATGTGATCAGAGCGCAAGCTTCCTCGAGTTTTAAGGGGATGCCCAGGCTTTTAGCGATATTATTTTCCGTCCCTTCGGGGATGATACCGAGGTGGACCTTGGACCCGACGATGCCGCGCATCACCGCTTCGAGTGTGCCGTCACCGCCCATGGCGACCACGGTCTTGTAACCATCTTTGACGGCTTTTCTGGCGATCGGCGTGGCATTTTCTTTCGGTTTGGCAAAGGCCACATCGGCCTTTACACCCAAATTCTCCAAAGCTAAAAGGACCAGCTGCAGGTTTTTGGCTGCCTCCGAGGCTTTTCCGGCGCCCGGGTTGGCGATCAATTTGACATGCTTGGACTTATTCTTTTTCGACATTTTTAATCCTTCTTTCTTGAAAGTACTTCTCGATCAATGTAAAGGCGAGTCCGAACCAGGCGATCCCAACCGCATAACCGGCGAGGATATCGGTCAGATAATGACCGCCCGTGAAGATGCGGCTGAAGCCCACAAAGCCTATGATCAGCAGCGCCGCTGCGACAACGATAAATTTCCAAAATAGAGAGGGCATTTTGGGGACTAACAGATAAGCGATCAGCCCGTAGCAAACCGTCGTGAAAACTGCATGCCCACTGGGAAACCCCGGGATGTTTACGATGATCCAGATCTGGGTGGGAGGGCGCATGCGACCAATAAAGGTCGAAAGGAAGTGAAAGATCAACGCTGCTCCTCCCCAGCCGACCGTCACCAACGTCAGCTCCCGCCAGTAGCGTTTATAGAGAAAGTAAAGGCCCAGGAGCACATCGACGCCATTGAGCACATCTTTTCCCAGATAAAAACCGGCGATCATGAGGTATTTAACGAATACCGGGCTTTTCAATCCGATGGCCGGCAACGTATTTGCCAGAGCTCGATCCCACTGCAGGAGTGGTCCATGGGCATACAGGTTATAGGTCAGCGCGCCGAACAACAGGCCGCCGAAGATGAACATGACCCATCCAATAATGGGCCATCTTGCCAGGAGATGCGGGGCAGGTAGAACCCTTGAAAGGTTTTCTTCCTGTTTTTTATTCTTAACCCGGGACGAGGCTGTGGTTATACTAGCCATGAAGATGTCCTTATGAATTTCTTCGGGAACGGAACCAGAGCCCGCTCATGATGGAATAAAAGCCAAAGGCGATGAGGCCAACCGCGACGACCGCGAGCAGCCAGACGCCGTAAGGCTGATGCATCAAGGTGGTAAGGGCCGTATCCATGCCCACCGGCTGACTGGGATTGGCATTGTATGCTGCCACCATCATTAAAACGCCCGTCAAGGCGAATACGACTCCCCGGGCGGAAGTGCCAAAGCGTCCCACGTCCGTAGCCAGTTTTACTTCCTCCCGATTCAGGTCATAGGTTTGGAACTGTCGATCGAAATCGGATTTGAA
>CAZPCR010000315.1:0-2385 GCA_964585035.1 uncultured Anaerolineaceae bacterium | reverse complement strand
TGACCCTTTTGGAGCGGGTCGAACACGGCTCGAACGACACCCCACAGTGCATAGGCGATGATCCCGACCAGGATCACCCATAATAAAACCATACCGGCAGGTTGTTTGCCGATCGCGGCAATGGCACCCTGCGGGCTTGCGAGAGCACCGCCTTTTCCAAGTGCAACCTGTACTGCCAGCAGTCCCATGGTGAGATAGATCAAACCACGGGCACCGTAACCGATACGGGTGAGGGTTTCCATGAGCGGACTATTCGCCGCTTTTTGAGCCTTACTTTCACCGCTTTGCTTAAAATTTCTGAAGGCACCGGCTTTACTCTGTGTTGCACTCATATTATTTTCTCCTTATTATTTTTCCACTAAATTTACCGATGCAGCAGGTCCAGGCCCCTGTGCCAAAAAAGCATGGACAACTCCATGCTTATCAACAGCGAGTATAGGGTTGGAAGTTCTGCATATTGTTTAAACGTCCCCCCGGACAAATGTGTTCTGTATTCATATTACAGTAAACCATCCACAACCGCATCCACCTACGGGGGAGGGTTGCTCTCCGCCAGTTGGGGGAGAGATGTGACCCTATATTATTTTCTTTGGATCATTTATTTATTGTCACGCGGCCTGGTATGACAAAATTCCGCCTACATCGCAGACTGCGAGTCAAAAACTCCCCATCTTTTGGGGAGTTTTGACACTGGTCAAGTGGACAGGTCAGCCGAGTTTTTCATTCAACCAATCGGCCGTAAGCGGACGATAAATAAACGGAATGTTCTATCAGACATGGAATTCGTTGGATCGGATTAAAATCGTCGTAAAAATCAACTGTTTTTATACATTGCAACCTAATGCCTAAATTAAATCGGGGAATCGGGCCGCATATAATACACAAAGTAGTAGATAGAAATAGAGTTAAATACCAGGTTGACAAGCTATTTCAGAGGAAAATATGATCTTCACCGGAAAAGTAAAGAACATTCTTAAGGAAATGTCGGGAGAAAAAGCAATAATGGCTATTGATAACCTGTTAACCCCGATATTTTATTCCGAGCCAGACGAACTCTCCAAAGAAGAAAAAGTGATCGTGTACATCGAGGAACTTGAAAGAGAAATAAACAACGGAGGGTTTTCGCAATTTTTCTTTAACTCAGCAGGTGATTTTACTGAAGAAATAATCCAGGCCTTAAAAACCGTTGGATCGACTAAATTCCTGGTCCTTGTGGAGTCGGCAAAAGCGCAATTTCCAAACTCTTATGTTCCCAAGGATAGGGCACAGAGGCAGGAAATCCTCGAACATATTGAAGAACTTGCTGATCTGGTGTGGGACAATCTAGACGGTCAGTTTTATAAATACGAGGAAGATATTTACTCACTAATGCGAACGTATATGATAAATAACATTACAAATTTCCGCTAAACGGACGCAGGCTACCATCGTAACCGCGGACGGGAACATGTGAGGAATGCGCGTGGATATACATCAAAATAGTGCATTGCCAGGGAACGGGATGAAGTGGGTATCGCCAAACCTGATCTTCGGGACGACGATCGTCATTTCGGCTTTTTTGCTGTTCCAGATCGAGCCGATGATCAGCAAATTCATCCTGCCCTGGTTCGGAGGCGGACCGGCAGTCTGGACGGCCGCGATGTTATTTTTCCAGGTGCTGCTGCTGGGAGGTTACGCGTACGCCCACTTCTTAAGCAGGTTGAACCTGGCAAGGCAGAGCATCATCCACCTTATCGTCAGCCTGGCGATCCTGGGCTGGATGGGGATGAATGCCCTGCACTGGAAGACTCCGATCACGCCCGACGCCAGCTGGAAGCCCACTGCCGGAGCCGCACCGGTCCTGCAGGTGCTGCTGGTGCTGTTGGTAAGCATCGGGCTGCCTTTCTTTCTGATCTCCACAACCAGATAACTCATCAAATCGTGTTTCATCCGTTTGCGACAGCAGGCATCTCCTTATGCGTTCTATGTTCTTTCCAACGCGGCCTCGTTGATCGCGCTGCTAAGCTACCCGGTGTTCTTCGAGCCCAACTGGACTTTGACACAGCAGGGAATCTTCTGGTCGGCCGGCTTTGGCATTTACCTGTTGGCATTGGGTGCATGCATGGTAATCACTCGTATCGGCCTGCGCCGCGGCACGAAGGACGGATCGCACGAAGAGAGCGAGACCCAGGCCGGAAAGCCCGAAGACAAAGCTCCGACGTGGCGTGCTTCGCTCTTCTGGGTCAGCCTGGCAGCTTGCGCGTCGGTGATGCTGCTGGCATCCACCAACCAGATGTGCCAGGACATCGCATCCATTCCATTCTTATGGGTGCTGCCGTTAAGCCTGTACCTGCTTTCGTTCGTGATCGCCTTCAACGACAACCAGGAAAAACTACGCGGTCTGTA
>CAZPCR010000314.1:0-4227 GCA_964585035.1 uncultured Anaerolineaceae bacterium | reverse complement strand
ATGCATTGGCTTCCACCACATCATCCAGGAAGCGCGTGGACGAAACCACGCTTTGGCGCAATCCTTCCCAATCGACAGTTCCATCCGGCCCGGAGTGCTCATTAAGATTCACCGAACCGAGGCAGCAGTTTTCATATGGACCAAGCCATTGTTCCCCGCAGGGGTTGGTTGCTTCCAATGGATACAGATGCGGTACGGGGTTGGAGCGATTGGACGCATCCAGAAACAAGACTCCCGGTTCGCCGTTATGGTGGGCTTGTTTAATAATCTTATTGAATAATTCCCGGGCGCGCACTTTCCGGTGGGTTTGAATGCGCACGCCTCCCATTTCCATTTGCTCGAGCGTTCCACGCACATCGCGATATTTGGGATCGTGTACATCCGGGAAACGCAATTCCCAGTCTGTGTCGTCGCGAACGGCGCGCATAAATGCATCGGTGATACCTACCGAGATATTAAAGTTGGTAATTTGATTTTCATCGCTCTTGCAGGTAATAAACTCTTCTACATCAGGATGGTCCACGCGCAGGACGCCCATATTGGCGCCTCGGCGGGTGCCACCCTGGGCGATCTCACCAAAGGCATGATCGTACACTCGTAAGAATCCCACCGGACCTGTGGCCTGACCTGCTGACGAATTAACCAGCGAGCCTTTGGGCCGCAAGCGCGAGAAAGAGAAGCCATTGCCGCCCCCGGTTTGTTGGATAAGGGCAGCATCCCTCAAGGTTTGGAAAATTCCGGCGGTGTCACGCCCCATGTCGTCGGTGATCGGAAGCACGAAGCAAGCCGCCAATTGCCCAAGCGGTGTCCCTGCGCCGGTAAACGTCGGTGAATTGGGAAAGAACTTTTTGCTGGTCAGTAAAAGATAATACTCTTTGGCGCGCTCGATCACGTTGCCTTTCCACTCATCTTCTACCTTCGCTACGTTATAAGCCACACGCCAGAACATTTCATCCACAGTTTCGGCAGGCTTGCCATCCTTCCCGCGGCGCACATACCGGCGCTCCAATACCTGCCGGGCATTATCGGTCAATTGGATTTTCGGCAGCCCCTTGGGAATGGGCGGCGTACCGATCAAGCCCGATTTGGAAACAGTTGGACTCTTGGCGACCATAAAATTCTCCTCCGATCTAGCTATTAATTACTCACAAATAAAAAACGACATTTCTCCGTTGTGAGCGGAGGAGGTCGCCATCATAGATTAACTCTGAAGCAGCTTGTCTATTTCCTTGCGCAACGCACCCAGGTCATCCAGGCGCAGGTATACGATTGCATAACGGATATAAGCTATTAAATCCAACTCTTTCAAACCGCTGATGACCATATCCCCGATCATGCGCGAGGAGACTTCCGACTTACCGACTTTCTGTAATTCTGACTCAACGTGCCCCACCAGCCGTTCGATATCCGCGGCCGAGACGGGACGCTTGGCGCATGAAATCCGAATGCCGCGCACCAACTTTTCACGGTCGAATTCTTCACGCGTCCCGTCTTGTTTGATAATAAGTGGTATGGCAAGAATGGGTCGTTCATATGTGCTAAAACGTTGTTTACACTTGAAGCACTCTCGCCGGCGGCGAATGCCGCCGTGGCTATCATGGGATGTATCCAATACTTTTGAATCAGGATATTGACAATATGGGCAACGCATCTACAATGATTTCCAGAACAGATGTAATAGCCATATGTATGGGTGGCCACCGCCCTAACCCGTACATATGGCGAATTAAAACCATTTTAGCATATTTGCCTGCCTGCTTCAAGAGCCAAAGGGGGTATTCACCTTAAAATATCAAGTATTTTAAGATGGGCGTAGGGAAGGCGTTTCATTGGCAATGCGAAGCAAAAAACTCCCCTTTCATGGTTTTCAAAAATATCATATTCTTTGAGCTATAATATAACAAGGAAGAGAAAGTGAGGTATCGATGGCTGAAAAGACAACTAAACGTAAAATATTCGAAGAAAAGGTTCCCGAGGAAGTACGCCAACATGTACGAGCTGCCCGCGAAGAAATGCGCGAGAGCATTAAAGCTTTCTTACCCCCCGAATTCGTTGAGCACCGCCGGAAGGCACGCAAAGAAATGCTGCTGGCCTGGCGCAGCGTGATCGACTCGGCGCTGGAACGGATCGAGCAAAAGGATAAAGAAGTATAAAACAAACGGCTCCGCGATCGGCGGAGCCGTTTGTTTTATCAATTGCGCCATGGAGAATGGCCGTGGGCAAAGAAGGCCGTCCACAATAAAGCCAGGGCTGAAAATCCCCAAAAGATATAACCCAGAGCGATATCCCCACCTTGATAGAGCAATACACCCCCAAACAAAAAAGCTGCGAACACCACTCCCCCCACCAGACGATTAATTGCACCTTCCAGGTGATAAATCTGCCGGTTGACCTGCGGTACATTGATATTCAAATCCCCGCGTTCCAATCTTGATAAAACACGGTCCGCCTGTGCGGGAAGTGCGATTAATTCTTTCACCAAGTCCCCGATCTGATCGAGCCAGATCTCCCAGTTGGAGGTTCCTTCATCCACAACCAGTTTTTTGGCGTAGGGTGCAAGTTGTGTCCACAGATTGAAATCCGGGTCGAGACCCGTGCACATCCCGGAAAGGATTGCAAGCGTCCGCCCAAGTAATAATAAATTATGAGGGAGCTGGAAGGGCATTTCATACATAAGGTCACGGAATTGCATGGCAAATTGGCGCATCTCTACATGATTGATGCCTCGGAGTTCACCCATGGAAAGCCCCCAGAAGCGGTCGAACAGTTGGGCTTCTGCCTGCTCTAATAACTTAACGTTGGCGCTGGGGAGTAAAACCCCCAATGTTTGATAAGATTTAACCACACGTCCGGCATCGCGGATACCTACGCCGATCAACAGGTCACGGAGTCCGTCCCGTAAATTCTCCGGGACAGTTCCCACCATTCCAAAATCTACAAAGGTCAGCTTCCAACTTGCCTTTTTATTCTTCCCGGCCGGTATGGGGGTTACAAATAAATTCCCCGGATGCGGATCTGCATGGAAGAACTGATCTTCGAAGATCTGCTTTAGATAGGTGTCGAATAGAACCTGGGCAACCTCTGATCGGTCGATCCCGGCCGCGGTAATGGCATCGTAATCGGTAATTTTGATTGCATATACGTTTTCAAGTGTGAGAACCCTTTGAGTGGTGTGGCTCCAGGCGATCCGTGGCACATGAACACGTTTACGCTTTGCAAAATTGGCTGCGAATCTTTCGGCGTTTTTCCCTTCGGCCAAATAGTCAACCTCGTTATGGACGGTAACCGACAATTCTTCGATCAATGCAGGCACGTCCACGCGCTTGCGAATCGGTTCATAGTGCTTAAGCCATCCAGCGACACGACGGAGCGCAGAAAAATCCACATCGATCAGCTGGTCGATGTATGGACGTTGGATCTTTACAACCACCTCGCGGAAAATGCCGGCTTCCGGAGCATCGTCCCGTAAAAAGGCGCGGTGGACTTGTCCGAGGGAGGCAGCCGCTAAGGGATGTGTGTCGAAGGTCTCGAATTTATCTTCCAGCCGGGTACCTAACTCAGCTTCGGCAAGTTTACGGATCGCGTCAAAGTTCTCCGCCGGCACTTCATCCTGCAAGCCGGAGAGTTCATCGGTGACCTCCGCCGGCAAAACATCAAGGCGGGCAGACAAGAACTGCCCAACCTTTATCATTACGCCTCCCATGTGCAAAGCCATGGCTCGAAATTGGATCGCGATCTGCCTTGACCTACCGGGTCGGGTCCTCCGGGTCAGGCCTTTCAAGCCAATTCGCGGAAAGATAATCTCCCAAAGGACCAGGTTGGCAGTCGCCCTGAAAAAAAACCACATGATATAACGATAACGGGCACGTAAACGCGAAGCCTGCATAATACTGCCTCCATGAATCAAAGAAATTCTATCACCGTGAAGGCATTACGGAGCATTGGGTAATTTACGAAACTAATATTTTGTTTTTTACCCAAAAATAAAAAAAGCCGATTTTGAAATATATACATAAAAGCAGTAAAAACCTACGGGAGTAGGAGCCTCATATTCTAAAAAGGGGCGTGACTCATTCCTAGCATCGAAAAAATTAACAAAATATTTACATTTCCAGCTTTGACAAATCGCCTTTCACCTGCTATACTGAATTAAGTTGGAAATTGACTTTCACTGCATTTTTGGTAGTTTTGCAACACCCTTGGAAAAGCACCAAGTACAAGAAATTG
>CAZPCR010000313.1:0-4227 GCA_964585035.1 uncultured Anaerolineaceae bacterium | reverse complement strand
GAAGCCCTACATTATGTTTAGTTGGATGTCATTCTCCCCGGCGAGGCATCTTCCGGCTGAATGAGACCCAGCAGGGTAAGTGAGAAACCATGATACAACTTTTCAAAATGGCAATTCGAAATTTGGAACGTAACCGCCGCCGCACATTCCTTTCAGTTCTGGCTGTGTCCATCGGTTTGGCTCTCCTTCTTTTAATAGCAGCCATCCTCAATGGCGAAATGGGTGGCGCGCTCCAAAATTCCATCCAAATCCAAAGTGGAGACCTGCAGATCCGCGCCGCGTCGTACGATGAGAACAAGGTCAGCCTAGATTGGAAAGACCTAGTAGCCAATCCGCAGCAGGTCATCGACCAGCTCAAGACCATTCCACAGGTGACGGTGGCAACCCCGCGCCTTTTCGCCACCGGCATATTGACACTTGGCGACAATTCCAGGGGTGTGCAGGTTATCGGTATCGACCCCGCCTCCCCGGCCAATCAAATATTTCGGGAGGGGCTGCTCTCTGGGACATTCCTCACGACTGACGATCGCGAGGGCATCTTGATCGGTGAACCACTGGCCAATAAGCTGGGAGTAAAGGTCGGGGACCAAATCAGCCTGCTGGTCAATACGTCCAACGGCGACGTAAGCACACAGCTTTTCAGCGTCCGCGGCATTTACACCACCAACACCTCGAGCTATGACGAAGGCACGGTTTTCATGCCACTCGTCAAGGCGCAGACCATCACCGGCGCACAAGACCATGCCAGCACCATCTTCGTGATGCTGCAAAACCGCGACCAGGCTGATGCCGTGGCGGCCGCATTAAAGTCACCTGATTACCAAATCCTCACCTGGCGGACCATGAACGACTTGATCGTACAGACGGAGGATTTTGCAAACGCCTTTCTGGTTTTTGTCTATCTGATCGTGCTTGGAATCACCGCCACCGTGGTCACGAATACGCTGATCATGGCGGTCTTCGAGCGCACGCGTGAGATCGGGGTTCTCTCTGCCATAGGAATGAAAGGCCGCCGTATTACGACCCAATTCCTAACGGAGGGCGGTCTGATTGCCATCGGCGGCGTGATCGGAGGCTTGATCCTGGGCGCTATTGCGGTGGCCTACTTCTCCAAGTTTGGCATCTCCGTTGCCAGTGCAAAAGTCACCGGTATATTGATGAGGGATACGATCTACGCCAACCTCACTTTATCAGATACGATCGCTTTGACGATCGTCACCTTCGTTGTGACCATCATCGCCTCGATCTATCCGGCTGTGCTTGCCGCACAGATGGAACCCGTTGAAGCCTTGCATGGATAATAAAAAAGATAGACCTTCAGAGTCTTAATAAGGAGTCTTTCATGGAAGTTACAAAAGTTGTAGACGCTACGCGCGATTTCAAAATCGGCGAATTGGAAACACATGCCCTGCGCGGCGTGAATCTTTCGATAGAAAACGGTGAATTTACTGCCCTGGTCGGCCCTTCCGGCTCTGGTAAAACGACCCTCCTGCAGCTTATCGGCTTGCTTGACCAGCCCACCAGCGGAACGGTCTTCATCAATGGGAAGGATGTCACGGGTCTCAACCGCAATCAACGGGCGGACATGCGCAAAGGCTCGATCGGGTTCATCTTCCAATTCTTCGCCCTTATCCCCACCCTGACGGCATACGAGAACGTGGAATTGCCTCTCCTTTTAAATGGAACCAAGCCTGCGGAACGACGAGCACGCGTGAAGGAAATGCTCGAGGGGGTTGGTCTCGCCGACCATGCCCATCACCGTCCCGATCAATTAAGCGGCGGACAGCAGCAACGCGTTGCTGTGGCGCGCGCCTTATCGATGCATCCTTCGCTTATATTGGCCGACGAACCGACTGCCAACCTCGACACGGACAACGGGCGGCAGGTGATGGAGATCATGCAGAAGCTCAATAAGGATACCGGCGTTACGTTCGTTTTCGCCACACATGACCCGCGCGTGATCAAATATGCCAAACGAGTGGTTACTCTGCGTGATGGCCTGATCGTCGAAAACAACGGAAGCAATACAAAATCCTAGGGATTCCTAAATGAATAAAAGTAGATTATCCGTCTTGATACCCACACTGGCACTTGTATTAACCGCCTGTGGTCAAAATTCGACCCCCGTTGCCATCCCCACTATCATTCTGAATAGCAAACCGGCATCCGCATCGAATAGCGTGACCGCCTCAGGGGAGATCGTCCCCGAGCCTAAAGCACAGCTAAGTTTTCCCCTGACCGGGGTCGTAAATAGTGTCGCCGTCCAAGAGGGCGACAAGGTAACCACGGGCCAGACACTTGTCACGCTCGATACAATGATACTCAACGCGAATGTCGAAGAAGCGCAAGCCAGTCTGGAAGCTGCCCAGACCCAGGTGAGATACGAAAAGCGCATCGGCACCGACCAGGAGCATATCGATGCTGCACAAGCGGATGTTGATCGCGCGCAGGCCGACCTCGATTCAGCAAAAGCAACTTTGACGCAAGCCACATTGACTGCACCGTTCGACGGGACCATCGCGGAGGTGGATATCTCCCCTGCGGAGACCGTCACGCCCGGGCAGGTTGTGATCATGATCGGCGATCTTTCCAATTTCAGGGTAGAAACCACGGACCTGAGTGAACGCGATGTCACCGGCGTTAATGTCGGGCAGACAGCCAGCGTAACCGTCCAGGCTTTGAACCAAACGTTTAACGGCAACGTGGTTGACGTTGCACGCGTTTCTACAACTGTCGGCGGCGACGTGGTTTACAAAGTCACGATTGCCCTGGATTCCCAACCTCAGGGACTGCGCTGGGGTATGACGACTGACGTTGCGATCCAGACAGGTAAGTAAACCATCATGATAAATTTATCCGTTTCCATCTCCCTTATATTGGCTATCCTATTGACAGGGTGTACCAGCCAACCCCCCTCTACCCCTGCCACGGCCGCCGCGCCGACCAGCGCCACCGTACCGGAGATCGTAACGGCTTCGGCTACTGTGATACCCGCAATGAAATCTGATATGGGATTTATCATTTCCGCCCCTGTTAAGGAAGTTGACGTCGCCGAAGGTGACCCGGTAAAGGCCGGGCAAACGCTGATCGTGCTGGATACTCCCGACCTAGCCTTTGCAGTTACCGGAGCCCAGGCATCCCTGCGCTCGGCGCAGGATTATGCATTCCTTCAAAATTATTTTCGCAAAACCCTGATTGGCAGTAATTGGGTATCTACCAACGGAGCACCGGAACTAAGGCAAGTGGCGGCGTCTAAAGTACAACAAGCTCAGGCAGCGCTCGATAGTGCAAAAGCTACCCTTTCCCAGGGAACGCTCCAGGCTCCTTACGCTGGAACGGTTGTCTCCATCAATGTGACGCCGGGCGAGCTCGTCCAGCCGGGACAGGTTGTAGTTGTCATAGGCGACCTGACTCATCTGCAAGTTCAAACCAAGGATCTGAGCGAACGTGAGATCGCCAATGTGCAGGTCGGGCAGACAGCCTCTGTACGTCTAAAAGCATTCAACCAGGATCTGACCGGAAGTGTGATCAAGATCGCGGAAATGTCATCCACCTACAATGGAGATAATGTCTATAAGGTCACGATCCAACTGGATACGCAACCAACCGGCTTGCTGTGGGGCATGTCCGGCGATGTAGACATCAAGACCAAATAGCAAATGGATCCCTTCTCTTTACCGCCTGAACAAATAAAACGTTCAGGCGCTTTATTTTACGTCGATGTAAATTACAATCAAAACCTGGATAGCCTTAAGATCGCTCATTACTTTATCAGGTGAAATTACCCAAAGGAAAACCTTATGACCCTTCCAACCAAGATCGCAGTTATCGGTGCGGGAAGCGCCCAATTTGGTGAGAATACTCTCTCGGCTCTTATCCGTTCGAAGGAACTGCGCGGTTCCTCGATCGCCCTAGTGGACCGTAACCAGACCAGCCTCGATATCGTCAAGCGCCTCGCCGACCGCATGAACAGGGAGTGGGATGCGGACATGTATATCAGCGCGCACCTCCATCACCACGAAGCGCTTGAAGGAGCGCAGTTTGTCGCTTCGGCGATAGAGGTCGGTGCACGCGAAGGACTCTGGCGCACGGATTATGAGATCCCGCTCAAATACGGTGTTCACCAGCCTTACGCCGAGAACGGCGGCCCAGGCGGGTTCGCACATGCCGCCCGCAACATCGGCCCGGTCATGCAGATCGTGCGCGATATGGAAAAGGTTTGTCCCG
>CAZPCR010000312.1:0-4234 GCA_964585035.1 uncultured Anaerolineaceae bacterium | reverse complement strand
GACCATTCGCCATAGTGCCATGGAGCCGTCCATCACGCAGATAATTTCTGTAACGACAAACCCCGCAATTACCAACATGGTCAGCGCGGCAATCACCCGCCTTTCGATCGGTCGCTGGTAGCCCCATACTAACAATCCGGCCCAGCCGATCATAAGCGCCGCCCCATAGCCCATGGCAAAGCGGTAGGAGCCGCTCGTATCCTCGATCCCCCATAAGACTTTCCCCAGCGCCGGAATGATCATCGGCCACACAGCGAGTGCATCGATAATGGCGCCTGTTGCAAAGGCAGCCCGTAATATTTGGGCCTGTTTGTTTTCCATCTCTGTTATTCCTCTCAAGGGTTGAACTTCACTTCTGCGGTCATTCCCCAGCGTAAGGCGGGATTCTTGTCGGACACGCGCACGGTCACTTTGTAGACGATATCACCCTGTCGGGTCGTGTAGTTCTGTGCCACCGATTGGACATAACCTTTGAGCGTCACACCGGGCTGCGCGTTCAATGTAAACGTCACGGGCTGTCCCTCCTGGATGTTGATTACATCCATCTCTGTCAAATCGGTAGTCTTGATCACCCAGTTGGAAAGGTCCGCGATGGTGACCGCGGATGTTCCCGAAGCCGCATACTCACCAACCTTCAAGTCCAGGTTGGTGATGGTTCCTGCAAAAGGAGCGCGCAGTTCGGCGTTGGCCAGGGCGGCCCGCACACCGGCCGTGTTCTCCGTAAAGGACGCGTCCTGTAGGGCGTCGGAATCTTTTTGCGCTTGTGCCAGTTGGGCTTCGGCGGTGTCTACGGCAGATTGATCGTCCAGCCATTCCACTGCCTTGCGGTATATTGCCCAGGCGTCATCGAGACGTTTTTTCATCCTTTTGGCTGTGTTCCCGATAAGCACATCGCCATTCTCCTGGGCATCGGTCAACTTCAGTTGTCTGTCGTTCATCCACTTATACGGCTCGAATGCGTCTCGGGCCGCATTCAATTTATCCAGGCTCGACTGCACGGCTTGACCGGGTGTCATGCCCTTAAAGTCGGACGGTTCATCGAAATTATCCAATTTGTATTGTGAATCGCGTACGGCCTGGTAGCCTGCCGTCACTGCCTGGAGCGCGTCAGCCTGGGCGGATTGCAGGTTTTGTCCCTGGTTGCTCTCGATCCTTGCGATCTCCTGCCCGGCTTGGACGTCATCGCCTTCCTTGCCGAGCACTTCGCTGACCAGCCCACTCGTATTCAGCGCAACATTGACATAGCGCGTCGGTTCGACGCGTCCTTCGACGACTGTTGCCGGTGAACCGTCTGGAGCCGGTGAAGGGACTGCCGGTTGGGCCGCAGCTGTCAGTGAACTGCAGGCCGACGTGATCATAATGACGCACGCCATTGCAATGGGGAGGAATACAACTTTTGATTTCATTTTTTCCTTGATCTGTTTATTGACGAACGGTTTATTCGACTTTTCCCTTGAATGTGAGCAGCAGCACGCCGCTGCTCACAAGGATAATGGGGCCGATGATATGGGGGAAAATCATTCCCCGGCTGATCAGGAAGACGAAGATTATGCTCCCTGCCAGGATCAGTATTGCTCCAATGCTCTTCTTTATCATTTTCTCTCCTGTGTATGTTTATGGTTATCTTGCTGGTTGCTGGTGATGCGTCCGTCCGCGATCTCGATGGTGTGTGGGACGGCGCGCGCCAGTTCTTTATCGTGGGTTACCATCAGGACCGTCTTGCCTTGTCTCACCAGGTCCTGAAAAAGTCCGAAGATGTCGGCTGCTGTCTTTGAATCCAGGTTGCCTGTTGGCTCGTCCGCCACGATCAGGGGCGGATCGTTCGCCAATGCCCGGGCGATCGCCACGCGTTGTTGTTCGCCGCCCGATAGTGTGGATGGGAGTTTGCGCGCCTGCCCCGCTATACCCACCAGTTCCAGTAGATAATTCGCCCGGTCTTCACGTTCGGCAATGCTGTACATATTGCAAAAGTCCATGGGCAGCATCACGTTCTCTATGGCAGTCAACATCGGGATGAGTTGAAAGAACTGAAAAACGATTCCCAGGTTGCGGCCGCGCCACACCGCAACCTGCCCTTCGTTCATTTGATGCAGGGCTGCGCCGTTGACGATCACCTCGCCGGAGGTCGGGCGGTCGATCCCGGTCACCATGTTGAGCAGGGTCGATTTTCCGCTGCCCGACTTGCCGATTACGGCAATTAACTCGCCTGAGTTTAGTTGCAGGTCGATTCCCTGCAGTGCAGTCATCTTGCCCGCCGCGCTCTCGAAGGTTTTGACCACCTTGCGCAGTTCGATTAAGGTTCCATGGGGTTGCTTTTCCGCCTCTTTTAAGGGTGGGAGCAGGTTTAACTTTGTAATATTCATTCAGATAGGCTTTCTGGGATGTGTGAAAGATGCTTATACGGATGGATGAGTCTGTTTGGTTTACCGCAGGTGATGCACGCGCAGCATCCACTCATACATGCTGTTGCCAAAGAACATGACCGCCAGCACGGAGATGACTACGACGGCCACGATGGCGATTGCGATAACTGCTGTTTTTCTATTCATTGGATGATTTTCCTTTCTGGTTTAAATATTTTTGAATGTCGGGAGCAAAGAGATCTTCTTTATTCGTAGGCAAGCAGTTCCCGTACGCTGGTTTGGGAAGCGTTCCGCGCGGGCAGCGTGCACGATAAAACTGCGGTGACCAGCACGATGATGAGCCAGGCCATCCAGCCGCTCAATGGATAGGTGAAGGGCAGGGATGTGTAAAGGAATTGATTGCCAACCATGCTGTCCAGTACATAGGTGACCGGCCACGCCGCGGCCATGCTGATCAGCCAGCTGATCAAGCCGATGAACAGGCCTTCGGTGATCACGACCTGCTGGACTCCGCCATTCGAGGCTCCAATGGCGCGCATCACGCCGATCTCGCGCTGGCGCTCCAGCACATTGGTGCTCATGGTCCCCATCAAACCCAGGCCGCCCACCAGGGCCAGCAGTAAAGCGGCCATGCTTAGCGGGATGATCATGATGCTGAAATGGAAATCGATGAAACTTCGCTGGTCGTCAACGGTCGTGAGCGAGGCCACGTGTACATTTGCTTTCTCGAATTGCCCTTCCAGTGTAGAGGCGATGGTTTCCAGCGGCTGGCCGGCGCTAGTCTTGATCCACGCATTGTTTACACGATCGACATCCCCGATCACCTTTCCATAATAGGCGTCGTTCAGGTACATGCCATCCGCGGCCATTTTCTCTTCCACCACGCCCACCACCTGCAAAGTGACATTGCGCCCGTTGATCTTGAACAATACCCTGGCTCCCGGGTGGAGGTCCGGCTCGTCGCGCACCAGGGCATCGTTGACCACTACCGCATCCTGGTCCTGCGCCGAAAGCCAGCGACCCTCCAGGACGGGCAGGTGGATCATGTCTGTCGTGGGGGCCACGCCGATCACAGAAATATTGGTTGCCTGGCTGGTATGAGCGAGGACGCGGTAGGCATCCGACGTCTCGTGATAACCCTCGATGCGCGTGACGCCTGGCACGGTCTGGGCAATGTTCTCGATCTCCGCCAGGGAGGTGGGGTTCTCGAACGTAACGTTGAGGCTGTAGTTTCGGTATGAAAAGATGGTCTGCAGTTCACTCTGCAGCGCGTTACGCACGTTGACTACTGTGATCAGGATCGCCCCGCTCAAGGCCAGCGGCAGCAGAGTCAGAATCAGGCGCCCCCTGCGGCGGAATGTATTGCGTAGTGATAACAGTACGGGTCGCGGGAAGAATGGGGTCTGTAATTGTTCGAGAGCGTGCACCGCCAGCCCCGGCTTGCCATCCATGCTGCCCAGCCCGTAATCGGCGAGCGCCTCCCGCACGGTGATCCGCGTTCCGGACCAGATGGGATAAATGGCAGCTAGGAAGGGTATACCAAGCCCGATCAATACCTCAACTGCTATGGCCAGGCCGGGTACCTTCACGGCATGCAGGTCAAGGTTGAAAATGTTGGCTAATAACTTTGCAACTTCCATACCGGCCAGGGATGCAAGCGGGCCCGCCACGACGATCGCTAGGAGCCCAAAGACCGTCACCATCCCCAGGTACATGCCTGCGATCTGGTTTACACGTGCTCCGATGGCTTTCATTATGCCGATCTGGCGTACTTGCTGTGCCACCAGTGCAGCCACCATGTTGAAAACCAGCAGCGCACCGCCCACCAGCGTAAGGATGCTGAGTGACCCCAGGATGATATCGAGTGCGTC
>CAZPCR010000311.1:0-4271 GCA_964585035.1 uncultured Anaerolineaceae bacterium | reverse complement strand
TTAAACCCTCTGACGCGGGCGGAGGGTTCTACGACTAACCGCCCTTCCCCAGCCTTTAGAATTGACCCGATCTTTATTTAGACGCGCGCCTCCGAACTCCAACATGACAGCCCACATCGCCGGCGCAAATATATACGTTGTGCGGCTGACCAGGGCAAAATATCCGGCAATGGCTACTAGCGGAATAGCCGCCCACAGGGGTTTACGCCATGCAAATACAACCAGTATCGCGCATACCAGCAGTGGAGCGTGGATTGGGCCCTGGTTAAGAAACATGAATCCCCAGATTCCCGCCAGGATCCATGAGAAATTTCCAGTCTTTTCTGTCGGTATGAAAGCCAGCCATCCAAGCAGGAGATAAGGCAGGATTTCAGTTAAAGCGATCCAAAAACGCTCAAACCCAAGCGTCATCCCCGGGAGAAGAAAAGGCAGCCCTCCTACCAATTGGCGGCCGAGATCCAAATAAGCAGAAGGCGGATCCTTGGGAGAATAAATATATAAATGCTTGCCGAAGAGCAGGGAATAATCCCACAATCGATTTCCTTCGGACCAACCGAGAGAAAATGGGTAATTGGTGACTGCTCCGAACGGATTTGTCAACACGAATCCTGCCCCGCATAAAAGAGTACCGGTTAGGACTCCCGGCCAGGACCAGCCATTGACGGTATCTCGTGTGAGGAAGAAAGCCAGGAAAATAACGGTAATGCACCAGACCAGCAGGCGCATAAAGGGTTTACTGAACGCCACACCCCAGGGAGAATATTGGAAAAACCAGATCGGTAGGATCAATATCACCAAAACGGCCAGCCAGCGAAAACGACCAATCCGCTCGCGTAAGGTTGGTAGTTGCAGCAGGATGCGTGCCGGTTTTTGTTTCCTCCAAAGTATGGATCCCGTCACGATCAAACAGAATAAACAAAAGATCACAAACAGGAAAAAGGCCATTCCCCACTTCAGGGAAAACTCGCCTAATGAAGTTCCGGTTCCCCAGGCAACATTATAGAATTCGATTGCCGCCCCTGCAAGGATACCCGCGATCAATAGGAACGCAATGGACTTGGGGAGCATGGCTTTTATCCTTGTTGAGTTCACGATCGTTCCTTTATTTTGTCGGTAAGTAATTTCTCAAATTGACTGCACATGGTATCAAGAGTATATCCTTTATCAATGGTTTCTCGCGCGGCCTTGCCGAGGCGCTGCCGTTCCTCAGGATCATGTAGAAGCCGTAGGATTGCATCGGACACAGCCTTGGGGTCGTCCATGGGGACGATGGCCCCATTTTCACCGTCGTGGATTATCTCGTCCACACCCTGCACGGCCGTGGCGATCACAGGCAGGCCGTATCCCATGGCCTCCAGCAAGGCGTTGGGCATTCCCTCGAACCGGGATGGGAAGAGGAATAACTCTGCAAAAGACATCAAGAGTGGGATATCGTTTCGCACACCCAGGAGTTTTACTCGTTCCGAAATGTGTAGATTCAGCGCTTGATCTTCCAATTCTGGTCGTAACACTCCTTCCCCTGCGATCAAGAGCACAGCATTGGGGAACTTCTCGAGCACTCTGGGCATGGCTTGTAATAAAATATCGTGTCCTTTTTGATATCTCAAACGCCCCACACTTAACAGGAAGATATCGTTTGTACTTTTCCACAATTCGTTACGGACTCGCAGCACGTCTGCGGGATCGACTCTCGGAATTTCAATACCATTCGCGATTTTGATGATACGACTGGCATGCACACCCTCAGTTAGCGCATCCTCCCTCACACGCTCCGCAACGACCACCAGCCGTGTCGCGATTGGCGAATTGATCATGATAGCATGCAATCGTTCCAGGAAAGGAGGAAAACCTTCGATCTTTCCACGGTGAGATCCGATCCGGTTCGGGATCCCGGCCGCCCAGGCAAGCGGCAGTCCGATCAGGTTTGCATGATGCGTAAAAGATTCAATCGCAACATAACGTCTCCCGCGAATCAATCGAAACAATCGAAATACACCACGCAGGAAACAAGCCGCTTGGATAATAACATTGGCTTGAGGTGAGGCAAAACCTAGGTTATGGATTTGGAATGGATAAGTTGAGCTCCAATTGGGAAGTAAATTTTCCTTGTCGTATAGAAAAGCCACGGTTACAAAATAACCGCGCTGGGTGAACCAGGTGGCCTGCCGCAGCAGGTTATTCTGTGATCCACCTGTAGCGATCTGTGAACCCAGCAGGAAAATGCTAATATCATTTTGGGGACGGGGAAAATTAGACATTTAATCTACTCAGGGTTGTTTCATGAAATACGCTTCAGCATTTTAGGGTAGGCTTATCGTGCAAGTTGGTCTGTTTTGGATTTATTATTAAGCCAGGATTCTGCAGTTCGCAACAGCCCATCACGGAAGATAAACAGCACTAATCCAAGTACACCGCCCAAATAAGCAACCGCCACCAGCGGGGGTCGAATCGGACGCGGCCACTCAAGTTCATACTTCCGACCGTTGTTGCGCGGGTCGGTGTTGTCCGATGACGAGAAATATAAATTACCATCCCATATAGAATAACCGCCGTCCCCGCTCTCTTTTATCGCGTCGCGCAAGGCATTCGGTGATGCGAGTGGAATTCCATTCTCATAAACAACCGCCGGAGATTCACCCAGGTCCGCCTGACTCATCCAGTTGATTCCCAGCGGTAGGATATATAAATGTGTTGGCTTTTTGGGCACTGCATCTATTACCTGCAGCATCGTTCTCTTTTCAGCAAAGGGAATGGTTATAATTGCCTGAGAGTATAAGCCCACAAAAACGGCCTGCAGGATTAAGATCGTAGCACCTGTCAGATAAATATTTTCAACCAGCGATTTCCGCCGGGATCTATAGAGTTCCATCACAATGAGAAAGGTGACTATTCCCGCTCCCAGCCCATAGAGCAGCCGAAACAGCAGGGTTATATCTGGGGATTGCTGGGATATCGTAAGTGAAGAGGAGCTGATAGGTGACCCGTTCAAGTAATAAAAATTGTATTGGCGAAGCTCTTGATTATCAGTTGGAGTGCTACAAACGCTGAACATCCCGGTTTCCAATGGATAATTGGAAATCAACCACACTTTATTATTATTAACGTCGAATCCCAGCGAGATTTGCTGGCCAGCTTGCAGGCTTTGTAACTCCTGACCCAGGAATGGAGTGTCAGAAAAGCTATTAAATAAGGCACTCTGAAAATCGCTTAGGCGGATAAAAGGCATATAGGATTCTGTCGCAGCCGAATCGGGGATAAGACGGATGCTTGTATTCCTGAACAGCGATCCCTGCAACAATTGTTGACCTGGCTCACACACAGCCTGCGCCGCTGGAGAGGCGAAACCCTTCGAGGGCCGCGCTACAAAATGCAACACGATCGGCGCAGGGATCGCCAAAACAATAAGCAGCGCTGAAAAACCGATCGCCAGTCTCTCAACATACACGTAGGTCTCCTCAATGCTCGTATCTTCTCTTTGTTCCAGAAGCTTCTTACCCCATGAAAAGAGTGCATATCCCCCCTCCACTACCCACAATGCTGTGAACGGGATGGTGGCGGCATAAATGCGCATCCCATCCGAATCAATGGGAGGAACCAGGGTCAGCGAGGCAAATACGCCAAGAAAGGAAGCCAATACCAAAGCATGGCTTCCTTTCTTCCAATTTAATGCTGCAAACAGGAGGCCTGTCAACGTCAGGAACCACAGGATGACAGTCGCCTTTGCCCGGAACGAATATAAAGAATAAACGATAAATGTAAAAGCCCCGCCAAGCGGCGTAAAATAATCGCGATAGGAACCAAGAATACCTCTCAAAAAAAGAGCGGGGTCGGACCGGATTTTTTGAATAGCCAGGGACATGATTTCCGACTCATTATCATTTGGATAATCGGTTCCGGCCTGGGTCCAACCTTTGTTGCCGCTTGCCAATCCATATAAGGTGTAAGAATAATTGGAAAAGGGGATGCTTTGCGGGTCAGCAATAGCCTTAAAGAGTAAAAAATTAAAAACGAAAGGCAATATCACCACGATTATAGACAACCCTAAAGTGCGCCATAAACCGGTCTGGGGATAAAATGTCAATACAAGCCACAGGATTAGTATGGGTAATATAAAGAACGCACCCGCGCGGGCATTCAACGCCAGGCACAGCAAGCCCAATCCGGAAAGTGCATGCTTTAAACTTTTGGTCCGCGCACCGATCAGGAGGAAGAACATGGCCAAATTTCCAAATGCAAATCCCAATTGTTCGGTCATGGTCGTACCGGCAAAG
>CAZPCR010000310.1:0-4273 GCA_964585035.1 uncultured Anaerolineaceae bacterium | reverse complement strand
ACATACTCAAGCGCTGCCTCTGAAATGACCTTTGGATAGTCGGCTGCCCGCTTGGCATCCACTTTGACATCAAAACCCGATACTTTCATCTGTTTCTTGTTCAGGATGGAGATCACATCCATGGCCGTGCAGCCGGCCAGGGCAATAGCAACCAATTCCACGGGTCCAACACCGGTTTCAGCGCTTGAATCACTATCGAGTTTTATGGCATAGCCGCTATCGGCAATACCTGTAAATATCAAATCCTTTTCCCAGCTCACTTTTGCTTCCATAATTACTGCTCCTTGATTAGGGATGTGACATATTTATCAAGATTTGCACTATTGATTGCACCGACCCAGGCCAATCTTACCCTGCCTGCCCGGTCAATGACATAGGAACTCGGCAGGTTCTTTGTTTTGAAAACATCATCGGTCGCCTGATATGTTGGATCGAGCCAAACCGGAAACGTCAGGCCATACTCATTAACAAATGAAATAATGTCCGATGTTGGGTCGCCATCCTCGACGGCAATTACAATAAAACCTTCATCCCTATGCTGTATGTAATATTCCTGCAAGACCGGCATTTCCGCCTTGCAAGGCGGGCACCAGGTAGCCCATAGGTTCACCAAGACCACCTGTCCTCTATAACTGGATAGTGAATTCGAGGTTCCCTTTATGTCATTCAACATGAGCTCCGGCGCGTTATATAGGACCCTCGCCGGGACCGCGGAAAAATCGGTTGGGTGGGTCGTATTATCCCCCTGCCTGCTGGCGAAGAAAAACCCAGCAGCGATTCCAACCAGGATCAAACCGGCACCGGATATCATCAGAAAAAATGCTCGTATGGGGATTTTCATTTAATGCATAACTTTCATCATAGCCGTTGCCATTCAAGTAGCTTGTCTGACATTAAGACTATGGCATTCTGTATTATTTCTCTTTTTTTAACCTGCAAAGGTGGAGTATAACGCGGGTCGCATTTACACACAGAGAAAAAGGGATAAATGTCCGACCTTTTAGGTAATTTATTACTAACCTGCTATCTCCGAAGGCGATACCATCGTTGGCAAGTCTAAAAAACATGTTAAACAACCCGTTTTTAAAAGATTTAACGCGCGAGCAATATGAGCTGCTTGTTCCCCTTTTTGAAACCTTCAGCGCCCCAGGCGGGACGGTGATTTTCAACCAGGGCGATGAAGCCACATATCTGTATCTTATTTTGGAAGGCATGGTGGCGATCCTTTATAAACCCTACGATGGGCCAAAGATAACCCTCACCCATTTGCATGAAGGTGACATCTTCGGCTGGTCATCGGTACTTGGCAGCAGCACGTATACGTCCGATGCGCAAAGTACTACAAAGATCGAAACGCTGCGGATCCGCGGTGCGGATTTGAGACGGTTTTACTTCGAGCATCCAAGTGCTGGCCGTTCTGTTCTCGATAAGCTGGCCGAATCGGTTTCTCCACGCTGGATGAATGCCAAAGACCAGATCCAGAATATGCTGCAATATAAAGGCTTTCAACAAAAATAACTACCGAAAGGCGATCCCCGATAAAAGAGACCCCTAATTGATCAGGGGGCTCTTTTATATATGGAAATCGAATATTCTTGTCTTACCATTGTCTATGAAATATTTTTTTCAATGTACTAATCCGTGCAAACCTTTTAAATCCACAGGATCCGTCTCCCATCTTTTTAAAGTATCGAGTAACTATTTGATTTATTTCCAGCCCAAATTTGAACTGCTGAAATCGAGGGATGGAAGCAACCGGCAGTATAATGCTTCAACTACAAAGAGGAGCAACAATGTCACTTCCTACTTTCGAC
The DNA here is from genome assembly GCA_964585035.1 of uncultured Anaerolineaceae bacterium. Lineage (GTDB taxonomy): Bacteria > Chloroflexota > Anaerolineae > Anaerolineales > Villigracilaceae > Fen-1038. Next base: position 2,459 of record CAZPCR010000310.1, on the reverse strand, counting down.
GGTTGGACCTGCCCGGTACCCCTGCAAAACTATCCGAATATCGTCATGGGTCACGGCGCAGGTGGCAAGATGATGAACGACCTGATCCGCCACCTTTTCGCGGTTGAATTCAAAAACGATCTTCTCGGCCAGCTCGCCGACGCCACTGCTATTAATATGAAAGCGGGCCGGTTGGCTTTCACCACCGATTCATATGTGATTAGCCCGCTCTTCTTTCCAGGCGGTGATATCGGTGAACTGGCGGTTAACGGGACCGTCAATGACCTGGCTACAAGCGGCGCCAAACCGCTTTATCTTTCTGCGGGCTTCATCCTTGAAGAGGGCCTCCCGATGGAAACCTTGGGCCGCATTGCGGCCTCGATGGCCCGCGCCTGCAAAATCGCAGGTGTACAGATCGCAACGGGCGATACAAAAGTTGTTAACAAGGGTCACGGCGATGGGATATACATCAACACCTCGGGGATCGGATCGATTCCGGCGGGTGTCGATATCCGGCCCACGAAAGCCAGACCTGGCGATGTGGTCGTCGTCAGTGGGACAATGGGTGATCATGGCATCGCCATCATGTCGGTGCGAGAGGGCTTGAAATTCCAGACCGAGATCGGCAGCGATACAGCACCCTTGAACGGGTTGGTCCTGGCGATGCTGGAGGTAACAGATGACATTCATTGTCTGCGTGATGCAACCCGTGGAGGGCTGGCTGCCGTGCTTAACGAATTAGCGGGTGCTTCTAAAGTTGGGATCGAGTTCGAAGAGTTAAAAGTCCCGCTTCGTCCTGAAGTCGCAGCGGCCTGCGAAATGCTTGGACTCGACCCATTGTTCATCGCCAACGAGGGTAAGTTGGTCGCAATCGTCCCTGAAAAGGATGCAGAGAGCGTTCTGGCAGCTATGCGTAAGCATCCGTTTGGGAAGGATTCGGCGATTATCGGAAAAGTAGTGGAAACACATTCCGGGATGGTCGTTGCTAAGACATCCATTGGAGGTTCGCGCGTGGTGGATCTACCAGCCGGAGAATTATTGCCGCGTATTTGCTGATTTTGAATTAATTACCCTAAAAAAGATATGGCACTGGTCGCACTTCGCAAACCCTGTGCCATATCTTTTTTTATCCAGGCGTAAATCGTTTAAATTACAGCACTATTCCAGCAAGGTCTTTCAACCCATCGAGATCGTCCAATTCAAGCCATTGAAGCATGACTCGCTGCACACCTGCTTCAGCCAAACTCTGTAATTGTTCTTTGATTTCATTTCCGGCTGCTACAATAATACCTCGCTTGCGCAGATCCTCCTGGGTGCGGCCGCGGGCTTCGAGCTTTTTATTCAATCCCTGTTCGTCTTTTGCAAAAACACAGCCCGTCATCATCGAACGCCGCATGGAACCCGGTGCACGTCCCTGGGCTGATAACAAGCTATCAAGGTGATGATTGGCTTTTTCGAATTGTTCTGGAAGCAAAAAGTTGGCATTCCATTCATCGGCATATCGCGCCGCCAGCGACAAAGTTCGATTAAAACCATTACCGCCCACGAGGAGGGAAGGCCCGGAGAGTCTCAACGGGTGCGGCAATATCTGAGCCTCATGGATCTGGAAATAATGCCCCTCGAAAGTTACGGGGTCATTCGAGCGAAGCAGGCGGCTTACACATTCCATCCCTTCCTCGAACCGCGCGAAACGCGCTTTCTTATCAAGCAGATTAAAACCGAAGAGATGGTGTTCACGTTCCTGCCATCCAGCGCCGAGCCCGAGTGTGAGCCGGCCGCCTGAAAGGTCATCAACTGCCGCCGCGATGCGGGCGGTCATGGCCGGGTGATGGAAGGAAAATGGTGTGACCAATGGACCGAACTCGATCCGCGAAGTATTCGCAGCCAGCCACGTAAGCGAGACCCACAGTTCAAGTGATTCCTGATCGGGCGGATTTGCATTCGTAAAATGGTCGGAACGATATAAGCCGGAAAATCCAAGTTCTTCCACCAATCGGACGATATTTTGCCAGCGTGGCCAGGTCAATCCGTTCTGGCCCTCTATCATGATTGCGACTTTAAGCATTCAAGCCTCCAACATTCATTTACAAAGCTTCGATAAGGCCAGCCATTCCCCTTCCTCCCTGGGATGCTTGGCTATCGTTAATCTACCAACATCCACTAATCGACCGATTGTACGGAGCGTTAATTCGTTTGCCCATCCGAATAACCTGCTCACGTCCCGCTCCTTACAGGCGCCCACGGACTCGAAATAGTATTCAAGCAATTTACCGCGCGCGTTTGATTCACTGATCTGGCGCGCCTTTTGCGGCAGCTCAGGGTAATGCCGTGCCGTGATGTCGTAAATGAAGGCATATTTCCATGATCCGGCTTCGGCAATGCCGACCGGCAGTATCTTGAAATCCATTTGCAAATCTTCCAGGGCGCGGTTCCACTGCGACTCTTTTGCGCTTGTCATTCGCGACGCCTTTCGGAGTGAA
>CAZPCR010000309.1:0-4280 GCA_964585035.1 uncultured Anaerolineaceae bacterium | reverse complement strand
GCCAATCGAGATTTACAGCATTAACTACGATTCCTTCGCGGGTGTTGACCAGCCCTGGTGTACCAACCCCAATTCCGATTATGGGCTTCCAGTCCATTTCGATGATCCGGTCGATGATTTCATAGACTAGATCCAGCGCCTGCTTTCCGTCACGTCCACTGACAGGCAGGCACACCTTGCTCTTGATTTCGCCGCGCAGGTTTACCACCCCACCGGAGAATTCCTCGTGGCCCAAATTAAGGCTGATCATATACCGAGAGTCTTTTACAAGGCTCAATAAAATCGGTGATTTTCCGCCAATCGAAACCCCATGGCCCACCTCTTCGACCAGACCCTCAGCCAGCAAGTTTGTCATTACCTCTGAAACTGTCGGTCGCGTGAGACTCGTAACGCGTGCAATTTCGGCGCGGCTGATGGCTTCAGCGCCAAAAATAGTTTTTAATACCAAATTGCGGTTGTGCTCTTTCGTTTGCTTGTGAGTTGCTTTCAAAATTGGCATGTACAATCACTTTGTAAGTTTATTTTACTTACAAAGTGATTGTACAGCTTTTCAAAAAAAAGTCAATATTACAGCTCTATGACTTCCAACCGAATCGGAATATTTATCATTTTTAGCTATAGGGGTTAGGTAAAACGAAATATACAGTGTGTAATTCCACCCGGTTTTTGATCTATTTTCGCAAGTTGGTGCGCATCAGCACCGATCTCCTCCCCCAAAAGGAACCCGTCCATTTGACATAGCTCGGGATGCTTATCAATGATTGCTGCATAAGGACAATGCGCAAATAGAATTCGCGGTCCTTCCGGTCCCGCCTCCCACTTGGATTGATAATGCATTTCATTTAATTTTTCCAACAAGCTGGTTAATCGCTTTGTGATCGGATCGTTCTGATTCGGGCGGCCAATTTGATCCGCTAGTTCATTGGCGAGTGAAATTAAGGAGGCCTGTTGTTTCGAAGCCGTAAGATTATTTACTTTGCTCCTCAATAAAGTGCTCGCTAATAATGAAAGATTATCTCCTAATAATATTTCAGATAACCTGTAATTTTTTACCGGCCTCCCGCGCCCCTTATTTTGAGTCTCTCCAACCTGCACGACCCTTCCATCCGCAACCATAATGGATAGGTGGTGGCGAATGCTCGCAGCAGAGATTTTCAAAGCCCGACTAATTTGAACGGCAGATGCGCTGTTTTGTTTTCTAAGATAAGCTAATACTCTCTGTCGGGCAGTAAGCTTGTTCATAATTGTATTATATCTTTTATCTTATTTTTGCAAATATATATTTATATAATTAAATTGACTTTTCCTAACCGGGTGCTATAATCTGCCGCTGTAGTGATTTGACAATATATATAGTTGGCGCGGAAAGGCCAATTGAGCAAACTCCTAATTCACCAACTTACCAATTTACCGATCTACTAATCTACCTCCCTTCTAATGACCTTAACCTGGGAAGCATCCTACGCCATTGCTCTTGAATTAAAGAGTTCCCACCAGGATGTTAATATTGAAGATGTGACTTTGCAGCAAATATACGATTGGACTTTAAAACTGGAAGACTTTGAGGATGATCCCGCTATATGCAATGATGAGATCTTATCCTCGATCTATCAGGAATGGTACGAGGAGATAATCAAATGACTGAGAACAAGCTGAATTCTCCGGGCTATGAGATCTCGGAAGACCTTCAACACGCGGTAAGCATTACCACGCTTGATCGCCTCTACAATTGGGGACGTCGCTCATCGGTGTGGCCATTGATGTTTGGCCTGGCCTGCTGTGCCATCGAAATGATCGCTGCCCAGGCCTCCCGCTACGACCTATCCCGCTTTGGCATGGAGGTGATGCGGCCTAGCCCTCGCCAGAGCGATTTAATGATCGTGGCTGGTACAGTCACCAAGAAAATGATCCCAAGCATTGTCCGTCTATATAACCAGATGCCCGAGCCAAAGTATGTGGTGGCAATGGGTGCCTGTGCTTCAGGCGGCGGACCTTTTAAGGAGGGTTACAACGTTGTAGCCGGCGTTGATAAATTCGTACCCGTGGATGTATATATCCCCGGCTGCCCTCCCACCCCCCAAGCCCTCACAGCCGGGTTGATCAAGCTTCAGGAGAAGATCGATAAGCAGTCCATCAAGCAGGTGCGTTGGTATCAAAAAGGCGCCGATTCTGTAGAAATTCCCGTCCCTGTCCTGGGGCCCGATTTGATGGACCCGCGTCGTTATGAAGAAATAAGACGGCTTGCATCCCAAAAACCCGCCGCACCCCAGGCTGGGGTCGATACATCCTCATCGGACAAGGCATAGGTGCAGAATGACAACTTTAGTCCAAACTGAGGTTCTCGATCTAGCCGCCCGTTTTCCCGGATCCGTTGTTGCGGAATCCCGTCCAAATTATACCGGCTGGATGGTGAACAAAGACAATTTAGTGGAAGTTGCAACTGCGCTGCGCGATGAATTCGGCTTCGACCTGTTATCCTCGGTCACCGGTGTCGATTATTTTCCCGACAAGATGGAAGTCGTATATCATGCCTACAAGACCACTGGCGGACCGGGAATCGTGTTCAAAGTCCAGGTTCCCCGTGTTGACCCGATTGAGATCCCATCGGTCACACCCATTTGGCCCGGCGCTGATTTCCAGGAGCGCGAAATTTGGGACCTGTACGGGATCAGTTTTACGGGTCATCCCGACCTGCGACGTATTTTGATGTGGGAAGGTTTCGAAGGACATCCACTTCGCAAGGATTGGCACGAACCGTTTTATGAAGAGGATAATAAACCTCTCAAGAGTCGCTGGCCGGAGGGAAATTACGTAAGCTCTGAAAATAAGAACGTTTATAAAGATAACTTGCAATATCCCGAGGGCTTTGATCCTGAGAAGGCTGTTTTTGACGGAGAAGCTTCTCTGTACGGTGCTTTAGCCAAGTACACCACGGTCGATGCAGGCCTCAAGACCGACCATATCGTTGTGAATATGGGGCCCCAGCATCCATCCACTCACGGCGTATTTCGCGCGGCCGTCATTCTGGATGGCGAGACGGTTGTCAGTCTCAAGCCTGTAATGGGTTATCTTCATCGCAATCACGAGAAGATCGGCGAACGAAATACTTTCCTTCAGAATATGCCTTATACCGACCGACTGGATTATTTCAACTCCATGAGCAACAACTGGGGTTACTCACTGGCCGTTGAAAAATTGATGAATATCCAGGTTCCTGAACGTGCGGAGTATCTGCGTCTGATCATGGCCGAATTGAGCCGCATACAGAACCATTTGATCCTGATCGGTATGCTGCTCAATGACCTGGGCGCCATGTTTACCCCCGCCCTGTATGCCTTTGAGGAACGTGAATTGATCCTCGATATCTTCGAGGCCGCGGCAGGTTCGCGTATGATGTGCAACTACCATCGCTTCGGCGGCGTAGTGCGTGACCTTCCGGAGGGTGCGCTTGAAAAGATAAAAGGGCTGGTCGAAGAACGTCTGCCTCGCAAAGCGGACGAGTTTGAACGCCTGCTCACAGAAAATGAGATCTTCCTCTCGCGTATGCAGGGCGTCAAAGTGATCGATGCCGAAGATGCCATCAAATATTCGATCACCGGCCCGGTGCTGCGCGCTGCCGGGGTTCCTTATGACGTTCGCCGCGCCCAGCCTTATGGCATTTACGATCGCTTTGATTTTGAAGTGGCCGTTCGATACAACGGCGACCTGTACGATAATTATCTCATCCGGCTCGATGAGATCCGCCAGTCCATCCGCATTCTTCAACAGGCCATTAAACAAATACCGGAAGGACCTGTCGTTACCGGGAAGCCTCAATATCAAGTCCGTGTACCAGCCGGCGAAGCGTACGGTCGCATTGAATCACCGAAGGGTGAACTTGGTTTTTATGTCATCTCCACCGGTAAACCGAACCCATGGCGTTACCATGTACGAGCTCCTTCATTTGTGAACATTACCGCCTTGGAAAAAATGTGCGTTGGCAAGAAAATTGCGGACTTCGTCGTGATTCTCGGCGTGATAGACATCGTCCTTGGCGAGTTGGACAGATGACATCTCCTGCCAAAAAGTTGTCGCCTGATCCCCGGGTTCTGTTATTGGAGAATTAGATTATGTATGGAATTGGATTGCTCAAAGGCCTAGGCGTAACCCTCAAGCGGTTTACGGATACCTACCTTGATGACATCACATGGTGGGGCCGGCGTTATTTTAACCCCGAAGGTATTGCCCATCGCTCAAGCAAAGATACGCGCGGCATTTTTACCGTGCAATATCCCGAAGAA
>CAZPCR010000308.1:0-4282 GCA_964585035.1 uncultured Anaerolineaceae bacterium | reverse complement strand
ACAATAAGCAGGACCAATGGATTTTCGTGGGCAACCCTAATTATGTTGACGTTGCGATGGACACCTCCAAAATTCCCGTTCCGCCTGCGGGGTTATACAAGGCAAAGGTCATTCCGTCCCAGGGGCTTAACGTTAGGAATAAAGCCGGCGGCACCGTCTTACGGGCGCTGCCTGTCGGGACCATTGTGCAGGTCTATGAAGAACAAAACGGCTGGGCAAGGATAGACCCCACCCAAAGCGAATGGTGCAGCACGAAATATTTGCTCAAACTTACGTGAGGAAGCCGCAGCACATATATTTTATTCCGAGTTCATAATAGATCATTGAACTTTAGTTCCCCTATTCTGGTACCGGCACCTTTGCTTTAATGAGTAATTTGTGGCGACGAAAAAAGAGACCGACTATTATGAAAATGGGCAGCGGAAAAAACATAATTGGACTTTGTAGATTTCCGTGTGTCCTATCCACCGTTGTCAGAAATACAACCCATAATCCAATTAACAAGGCACTCAGAGAAGTGCATACCCACGCCGATCCATTGGGTAACTCATTTAAAGATTTGAGCACGAGTACCAGAGGTAATGTGAGAATGATAAAGTTCCCCGGATCGGTACTTATGCCCAGCCATTGGTTTGCAACCAGAGTCACCGAAAATACCGATAAAAATATCTGAAAATCCGCCCGTAAAACTTTTCGCCATTCTACAATCAGAAAAATTATGATGATTGTGTAAATTGCGACCCCTATCCAGTGACCATAAACAGGATTCCACTGCTCAAGCGCAGCAGCAATCGTTGTAGGCGGGTTGTAACTGGTGTAGCGAAGTAGGTTCCCAAGATTTTGTAAAGGCCAGTTTGGAATAATCAACATTCCGCCTAAGACGAGAAGGAGTAGGCTGCCCGAGAACCATACAATAAAGCGCCAACGTTTCAAACTTACCATCCACAAGATCAACAACAACATTGGCAGAAGTGTCAGGTTCGGTTTAGCCATAGCTACCGCCATCAAAAGGCCGGCAATCGGTTCCTTCTTATTTTGAATGGCCCAGATAGAAGTCAGAATAAGCAAGGTAATGACCGTTGTAACGTTACCATTGATGATTGGGCGGACACTATGATACCCAAAGACACAATATAGGAGATAGAAGATTAATATTCCAATTCCCGGCTTCCAATCAGTTATCTTCAACGAGAGGATGAAAATGGCTATTGTTGAAAGGCCTAAAAAGGTCATCCAGACAGCCCGGGCCACGGTGTAATCGGAGATAAGTGCAAAAGGGGCAAAGATGACTTCCATGTAGATAAGATAAGGATCAAGGAATTCATTTTCGCCGGATTGGGCCGGGCGGCCATAAAATAGAGTTTGAACACGTAATGCGACGCTTTTGCTATAAGGGGATTCGCCATGGAAAAGAGCTCGTGTTCCCACCCAATGTGTCATGAAATCAACGCCTCCCGGAGAAGCAGTAGCGAGTTGATAGTTCACATAAGTCAATGCACCAATAATGAATAACGAACAAACGATAAGAATGGGGATTTGATGCTTTTTTAAGTTCATTTTTTCTATCCAACCTAGAAGATTTAACGAACCCGACAAATTAAGGATATATTTTCCATTTTTACATGTTGGGTGATTATAATCCGTGGCCTTGTCCTAACTATTATTTGGTTATTCACAAATTCGTTAATTGCGGGAGGCTGCATCGGACGCCGGACTCGGATTCTATAAGCGAATTGATAGAGCCATTATTTGATCTCAGATTAGCAGAAATTAGAATGTTCAGAAGCTAATACGAACGGGGAAAGGAGTGTGAGTGAATACGAATGACGGATCTTAAGTTAATATTACAGATTACCAGGCGACCAGGGTTTTTGAAAGATTAATATTGGTTTCCTAAAAATAAAAGAGGCGGCAAATTGATTTGCCGCCTCTTTTATTTTTCTGCTTCAGGGATCTCTAAAATAATTTAAGCACCGCCTGTGACGCCCAATCGAACAACGGCGCAGGGACCAGACTCACGACCACGGTCAAAACCGCAGATACAACCCATGTGATGTTGAGCCAGGCCTCCGATGTGGTTTCGGGGTCGCCTTCGCGCATATACATGGTCACGACTACGCGCAGGTAATAATAAGCAGAGATGAGTGTGGTCAGCACGCCGATCACAGCCAGCAGATAGAACTGCCCATTAATCACGGCGCGGAAGAGGTAGAACTTGCCCACGAAGCCCAGTGTTGGCGGGATGCCAGTCAGGGATAGCATGAAGACGGTCATTGCAGCAGCCAGCGCCGGATATTTGCGTCCCAGTCCGGCGTAGTCGGAGATCTCCAGACCCTTCCCCTCCGTTTTTTCCAAAGCGATCACCACCGCCCACGCGCCGAAATTGGTCAGTGCATACGAGACGAGATAGAAGAGTCCCGCCGCGATGGAAACGGGGACGACCTTGGGTTGTCCGTAGGGAACAAAAGCCATCAGGATGTAACCGGCGTGTGCGATGCTGGAATACGCCAAAAGCCGCTTGATGTTCGTCTGCGCCACGGCGATCAGATTTCCCACGATCATCGTCAAGGCCGAGATAACCGCCAGGATGGGAGTCAAATCGGATGCGATGGAGGGAAAAGCCAGCGCGAACACCCGCAGCAAGGCAGCGAAACCTGCGATCTTGGCACCGGCTGCCATGAATGCTGTCACAGAGGAAGGCGCGCCCTGGTAAACATCCGGAGTCCACATGTGGAAAGGTACGGCAGCTATTTTGAAGCCAAGCGCCACCAGGATCAGCGCCGAGCCGATCGTAAGAAGAAGGATGTTCGTCGTCCCTTTGGAAGCGGCAGAGACAATCGCAGAGAGTGAGGTGGTGCCTGTCGCGCCGAAAACCAGCGCGATCCCATAAACGATAAACCCGGTCGCGAACGCGCCCAGCAAAAAATATTTGAGGCCCGCTTCTTCTGAGTTCACTTTGGGTCGGTCGAAAGCCGCCAGGGCGTACAGCGGAATGGAAAGCATTTCGAGCGCCAGAAAAACAATGATAAGGTCTGAGGCCTGCGCCATAAGCAGCATGCCTGCAATGCTGAAGAGCAATAAGGTATAGTATTCGCCGCGTTCAATACCCATGCGCTTTAGATAGCCGTACGCCAGGGCAATGCTGAAGAGGCCAGACACGAGCAGCAAGGCATCCACGAAGGTCGAGAAACCGTCGATGACGACCATGTTGTTGAAGCCCGTGCCGGTCATGCCGATCTGTGCAAGCGCAAAACCGAGGGACAACGCCAGGCCCAGCGCGGCAAGCAGAGCCGTAATGCCTTTGTTTTTAATGAATAGGTCCACCAGCAGGAGCGCACAGGCCCATAGGGTTAGGATCAGAAGCGGAAGGATGACGTAAAGGTTGATGGGAGGCATGGCAGGCTTTATATCAACGCATCGCCAGGGCAGCGGCTTGGAACGGTCCCAGGAGCTTATCCACGGCTGGGGCCATGAGATGGAAGAAAGGCGCGGGATAAAGACCGATCCAGAAGATAAAGATCAGCAGCGGCACGATCGTTGCGATCTCGCGCCAGTTGAGGTCGCGCAGGGGATGTCCGTGCTTTTGGGTTTCTTCCACGATCGAACCCTCAGGGCCAAGGAACATTCTCTGGAACATGTAAAGGATGTAAATGGCGGCCATGATGACGCCCAGCGCCGCAAAGCCCGCATACCACGGCGAGTGCAGCGCCGTCGAGCCGAACGCACCGAGCAGGATCGTGAACTCGCCGACAAATCCGTTCAACCCCGGCAGGCCCATGGAGGAAAGCGAGACGATCAGCATGAACGTGCCGAAGACCGGCATGACCTTCCATAACCCGCCGTACACCTTGATCTCGCGTGTATGCGTCTGTTCATAGACCATGCCGACCAGCAGGAATAAGGCGCCCGTACTAAGTCCGTGATTGATCATCTGCAGGATCGCGCCCTGCACGCCCAGTGAATTAAGGGCAAATAATCCCAGCATTACAAAACCGAGATGGCTGACAGAAGAATATGCAACCAGTTTCTTGACGTCCGTCTGTGCGTACGAAACCGCCGCGCCATAGATAATGCCGATGATCGCCAACACGGCAATCGTCGGCGCGGCCTGCACCGAGGCTTGCGGGAATAAGGCCAGGTTGAAACGCAGGAAGCCGTATGTGCCCATCTTCAAAAGGACACCCGCCAGGATGACGGACCCGGCTGTCGGCGCCTCCACATGGGCGTCAGGCAGCCACGAGTGCAGGGGCCACATCGGCACCTTGATGGCAAAGGCCGCCGC
>CAZPCR010000307.1:0-4318 GCA_964585035.1 uncultured Anaerolineaceae bacterium | reverse complement strand
GGCCCGGATTTTTGCCCTCGTCGATGTGTGGGATGCGCTGACTTCTGACCGTCCATACCGCGCAGCCTGGCCTGATGATAAGGTGCTTAACCATATCCGCTCTCTGGCGGGAACCCATTTTGACCCTCAGGTGGTAAAGGTTTGTCTTGAGTCGGGTTTGCTTGCCAGCCGGAAGAAGCTGTAAACGATGTTTCCCCTTTCACAATTATTGCAAGCAGGAAATCCGTTCAGTTGGCAACCGTTCATGCGAACACCGAAGCCGAGGCCTTATCGTTATTAGACGCTGCTCGTGCTCAACTCAACCCCATCGAAAGGTTTTGTTGCCCACTCAGTGTAGTCATTAACAACCATACCGGCCTTGGAAAATTCGTCTCACCTATTTGGTCGGCATAACATGAACTTAAATTAACGGTAGGTGGGTTCACTGGATTTTTTCCTTTGTGCTCCTTCGTGTTCTTTGTGTTTAATGTTTTTTTTCTTTTCTTCTTGGTGTTTATCCCAGGATCTACTGTACCAGTTTTTTCCCGCTCACGTAGGCCAGGATCGCTGATTGTGTAGGCCCCGACCTAATCTCCACAAATCCAGCTGCCGAGAACAGCGAGGGAATGATGCTAACATCCGTTTGCATCATGTGCTGACCGACAATCGCGGAAGTGACATGGCTTAATATTGGGTTGGTCGGCGGCCTGAAATCCGCTACCAGGAAATGTCCACCCGGTTTCAACACACGGAATATCTCTGCAAACGCTTTGCGTTTCAAATCGTCTGGCAGGTGGTGAATTACTAACCGACTGACTACCACGTCGAAGGTCGCATCGGGGAATGGAATTTTCTCGACCAAACCCACTTCAAAGACCGCATCATAGCCGGCCCGTTTTGCCTTTTTTCGGGCCGCCTCGATCATCTCAGGCGCGGCATCGATACCGTATACCGCGCCGCTTATTCCGGCGAATGATTTTGCGGTTAGTGTCAGGTTGCCTGTGCCGCAGCCCACGTCAAGCACCTTGTCGCCAGGCTTGACCTTCGCCAGCTCGATAACCATCCGGCTGTTTGGTCGGTTTACACCCATCCCCATCAGCCCTGAAAAAAAATCGTATTGAGGAGCCCAGTGAAGTGTGAGACCTGATGTCTCAGGGCCGTTTCTGGTTTTTGGTTCGTTGTGCATCCTATGCATCTCTGTCATCCTTTTGTGGTTGAGAAAATTGGATTCGCTGGCCAGCCTGCGCCAGGTAGCCAAAAGCCGCATGGACTGTTTCACGCTGTTTGGCTGGCATGGAGGTCATCAAATCCCCTAGAAAGTGATTGGAAGTAATACCGTTTTGGATCAGCTTCAGGCACTTATCGGTAAGTCGCAATTTCTTATTTCGCCTGTTGAGCGGGTCTTCCTTACGTTCCACCATTCCCTGCTGAACCAACCGCTCCACAAGCTGGCTGGCGGCTGGCCCGCTTGAATCCGTAAGCCCGCTGATTTCCGAGAGCCCGCATTCTCCGTTCTGTGAATGGTAAATATGCAGCAGGGCATTGATCTGGGGCGCGGAGAGGCCTGTCTTGCGCATGGACTCCATGAAATCCTGGATGATATGCGCTAGAATATATTCCAGACCGGCATGAGAAGGAGGAATATCCATATTATTAATCCTATATTTATAGTTAACTATGAATTAACTATAAACTACAAGTGAATTTAAAGCAAGAGGCGAATTTTCGAAAAAAAGACTGGTAAATGGATGGTTTATCAAAAAAAGCAAAAGGGGTCTTCTGAGTTTTATTGAAATTTTCTGGCCCTGGTATTCATATCTACTTCCCCCCTCATCCCATTCGTAAAGCACGGAATAAATTAATCCGCTTTTTTCCGCGTCCCGGTATTTCGATCACCCTCGTATCGACGAGCTCACTGATCCCTTTCAAATCTAGCATGCGGGATTCCAATCGGCTCCCGTCTATACCGGCAAGCTTTAATGCCTTTTCACTTATGACGATTTCGCCTTCCGCAGCTTTTGAAGCCAGGCGCGCCGCAAGGTTGACCTCGTCACCGATGGCCGAAATATTAATCAGACCATTCGCCGAACCATCGCTCCAAAAAAAGCCACTCCTGCGTGGACGCCTATACCCACGGGTATTTTCTCTTGATTAATGATCTTCAGGATGTTTTGTGCTGCTTGAATCGTCCTTGCAACGTACTTCGGTCCGGCAATACCTGGCCCCCAGAAAGCGGAGACTGAATCGCCGGCCAGTTTTTCCACCAGGCCATCTTCCTGAACGATCGCGTTTGTCGCCTCCACATAAAAGCGATTGATTAATTGGCTGAATTGAGTTGGGCTCATCTTCTCGGAAAGCGATGTGGAACCGCGTACATCTGCAAACAACATCGACATTTCCACCTCATGCCCACCCCGATTCTTATTTGCAAAATCTTCGCAGAGATTACAGAAACGCGGGTTTAAAGTCGATTGTTTTTTTCCAAAAAGCATACGGACAACCGCTCCGCCGACTCCCTTAAAGGGTGCGCGGTAAAATTTACAGCGCGGGTCATGGGGGAGCACACGCAGGATGCGCATCATTTGCTTTTCCGACTTAAAGGCGTCGCCCGCGAACCAATCATGCCACATTTGGTCAACCGCAGGTTTTTTTTCACTCATGCTTGGTTCCATCGATGCAGTAATTAATGATAACGTAACTCACTGGCCTCAAATTTTACGGGATTATACTCGCTCCACTTCTTGTATAAGAAGAAAATTTGCTGTATAGTATAGAATAATCGCGTTCATTTATATTTGTTCCAAAGAGAAGGTTCTATGACTCCAAAAAGAATTCTCCAATCGCTCGTGGTTGTCGTCATCCTGGTTGCATCTTTCGCCTCAACCGGAGGGGTGTTGGCATGGTCAAACTGCGCTAGCTACGTGACTGTCCAATGGGGCGATACGTTGAACAGTATTGCGTCATCCTGCGGCACTACTGTCCAGGCCCTCCAGGCTGCCAATCCCGGACTTGGCTGGTGGCTATATCCCGGTCAGGTGCTCAACATCCCAACCGGATCCAATCCCTCCAGCCCGGCCTCTAATCCACCGCAAGCGGGCAGCACGTATGTTATACAATGGGGAGACACTCTTGGCGATATTGCGGTTAAGGTTGGAGTTTCCCTGAGCGACATCCTGGCTGTCAACCCACAGATATGGAACGCCAGTTTGATCTTTCCTGGTCAGATGATCAACCTGCCCTCTAATGCTAATCTTCCATCTTCTACCAATTATTCCTCGACCAATGATCCTAACGCCTGTAATCCTTCGCCTTATAATCCTTCCGCTTGTGACCCATCCAACTACTATCAGTCTCCGAACAACTCATCCAACTGCAGCACTTCCTATTACTACTCTTCTGCCTGTAACCCTTCCTACTCCCCCATTAATTCTCCTTTATATGCAGACCTTAAAGTCACCTCTGGACCCGGCTTATTGGTTCGTGCCGGACCCGGTATGAATTTTATTGAGATCCGCTCACCATTTGTCTCGGCCGTGAATAACTCGGAATGGAGATATAGGAAAAATTCTGTCACGATAGATTCCACGGGGTTAGTCTGGGTGGAAGTCACCCTCAGCCAACAGGTAAATGGATTTTCCACAGGCTGGATAATGGTCCGTGATCAGCTTGGCACTCATTTTACCGACCCAAATATTGACCCTGATCCCTAAGGTATGTCGGGGGAAGTGTCTGACTCCCCCTTCCCTATACGGTTCATCGGCGGCAGACAGAAGTGAACCCTGTCTTGATTCTTTGAACCAAAAAGCTTGCTAAGAGCACAATAATTTATTTTTCCTTTGCGATCTCTGTATTCTCGGCGGTGAAAATTAAGGCCTGTCCGCTGGGAACCCATCACAAAATCATTCTAATTTTCGCATGGAATGAGAAATTGCTGTATAGTAATGGCAGGTCGTGTTTATTTACGTTTCCCCCTAAAAAAGAAGGCGCTATGACTGCTAAAAGGATTTTCCAATCTCTCATGGTAATCGCAATTCTGGCTGCATCTCTTGTCGCGACCGGCGGTGCGTCGGCATTGTCCGGCTGTACCGGTTACGTCACCGCCCAGGCGGGTGATACGTTGGATGCTATTGCGGCATCCTGCGGGGTAACCGTCGAAGCTATCCAGACCGCAAATCCGGGGCTGGTCGATCCGCTGGCTGCGGGACAGATGCTATACATCCCAACCGGTCTTAATTCCACCGTGGTTTCCCCTACATCGCAGACGGTCGCTGGCACCTATGTCGTACAGCAGGGAGATACTCTTGGTATTATTGCTGCTAAATTTGGCGTTTCCTTAAGC
>CAZPCR010000306.1:0-4323 GCA_964585035.1 uncultured Anaerolineaceae bacterium | reverse complement strand
TGGCCCTCCCCGATGAGACATTGGGTATGCGCGAGTTCATCGAACATGAGCTGAGTGTACCTGTCCGTTATGTGATCAACACACATTATCATGCCGACCATGCCTGGGGCAATTGTTTCTTCCCGGGCGCTACCGTGGTGGCACATGCCCGCTGCCGTGCCTTATTGGATGAATATGGAGTCCCGTCGCTCGAGGCAGCCCGCAAACAGAACCCCGCCCTTCGCCAGGTCAAGATCATTCTGCCGCAGCTCACCTTCGACAGCGGAGAAATGTACTTGCGTGTGGGAAAGAAGAATCTAACCTTATTACCCACCCCGGGTGCGAGTGAAGATGGGATCGCGGTGCTGGTTGAAGAAGACCGCGTGTTGTTTGCAGGGGATGCATTCATGCCGATCCCTTACATTGTAGATGGAGATGTGGATGAGATTGCCGCATCCATAAAGAGAATAGGCCGGATGGGTCTCGAGAATATAGTCCAGGGACACGGCGATATTATCCTGCGCGGTGAGATCGATGCGGCTGTCAAGGAAAACCTGACCTACATCACCAACCTGAAGAGATTAGCCAAAACCGCCGCGCGCCGCAAACCAGGCGAAGACATTATGGAAGGTAACGGGCTCGATGCGACCGGCAAGAGCCGCGTCTATTTGGGCGGCCTGGCTGAATCTTTACATAAAAGGAATATGGAAGCGCTCGTACGTAAAGCCCGCAAAAAATAATCGGTATGCATTAAAAAAGCGGCGACCTGAAGACAGGTCGCCGCTTTTGTTTATACCCTGCTTATCGCTGTTTCGATTTTATGAGTTTTGACTGACCATGTTTTTTGGCATGGTTTACCTGTTTAGGTTTGGCAGCCTCCACTTTCGGAGGTTCTTCTTTCTTCCGCCATGGACGCCAGCCATGAAAACGCTCACGGCCTTCAAATAATGCTATTAAGTTGGGTCGTAGAGCCCAAATAAGTAATAAGGCGGCTACGATGCCATATATAATGTTTTGCCCAGCGGATACACCGTTCGAATAACGTATCGAGAAGATCACAATTGCGATCAATGCCACGCCGATCGTGGTGATCGATGCGTATCCGACTCCCCAGAATAAGATGATGCCCAGTGGAAGGATGATAAAGATCGAAGGCCACCATAATCCCACGGCACCTCCAAAAGTGGGACCGCCGCCGGCGCCGCCGCGTAATCGAATTCGCCCCTTTTCATTCCTTTCAGCGAGAAAGATCGAATAGTTGTGGCCGATGATCGCTGCGATCGGTGCCAGGATATGCAGCCATGGATTATGCGGAGCAACCGCTTCGGCCATCCAGACGGAGGAAGCTCCTTTTAGTATATCCATAAGAGCCGTTAGCAATCCGGCCCCTAGTCCGGCAGCGCGCATTGCATTCGTCCCGCCGGTGCGGCCGCTCGCTACCTGGCGGATGTCTTTTCCCGTGGTCAGTTTAACGATCAAAAGCCCGAATGGAATGGAGCCGAAAATATAAGCCAGCAGGATCACGCTGGCCCCGATCAGGAATTGCATGGATGCTCCTTAGACGTTCTGTTTAATTGGTAACACGGGAATTTTGCGAGGGTTACTAACCATCGGTAATCTCTAATTCTACATTACATAAGCGACCTTTTTCAATCCAAAAAGCGTGCGCCTGCCAGGTTTCTGAGGGTGACCAGATTATCTGTACAACCTCGTAAGCCGCTTCGGCGATATCCGTCGTGGACAATATTTCAGGGCCAGTCGGATGGGAGTGAAAGATCGCCAGCAGATCCAGTCTGTTGGTATCCATCCAATGGAGCGCCTGCACTTGTTCGACCGGCTCCATCTTGAACTTTTCAGGACTATGGGCCTGGTTTTTGATCAAAAAGACTCTGCTTACCGCACCATCTTTCCCTGCTAGCAGCCCGCAGGCTTCCAGCGGTGCGCATTCCTTCACATGAGCGAGCATGGTTTCATATTGACTTTTAGTAAGTGTCAATTTTTTCAATATATCCACTTACCCTTATTTTGATAATTCATTCAGGGGTTGTGAAATAATTACGATTCAATGAAGGAACACCGCAGTGACCCACAGCGCGCTGAGGATCACACCGGGTTCGGTCAGCGCCTTGGGAACGGGTACGTCTTCATTTAGGTTGGTTGCCAGCGTTGTCAGCGCATACAACGGACCAAGCAGCACAAGCCCGAATTGCAGGGATGTCAGCGGCCAGTAGTGTAAGCCTGCCGCCAATTGGGCGCAGATCAGGCCGATGCCGAACGCCCATATATATTCCCACTTGCCAGTCAATCGCAGATGCAGTGTACGTAAAGTTACCAACCCTGCTGCTAAAAATACAGCCGGAGCTATCACGAATAAGCGCGCCCCGCCGATCCGTAAAGCAATGATAAAGATGAGAAAGAGCGCGTATGAAAGGGCAGTCAAGCCGGCGGATGCCAGTGGATAGGGCGGCGCGGCCGGGTCGACTGCAATATATTCTGCGACGAACACCGCTATTAGGAGCGTTGCGCCGACGATAAAACCCACCCACCACAACTGCCCGGAAGGCAGGATATCGAGCAGCACACCAATGATGAAAGCGGTCAGGGCCGGCAGCAGCCAATGCTCAAGCGTGCGTTCAGAAAACAATATTTTAGAAGAAGGGAGCGAGTCCATGGAAGGATGGTTGCGCAGTAACCAATCCATGCCGGAGGCCGTCAGGCCGGCAGCCATGAGGGTCATGGCTGTGCCCAGGGTGAGTGGGTAGGCAAAATAGAAGCCGGGCAGTTGGATGCTTATGGTAACCCCCGGGGCATTGACCAGGCGGGTCAACGCATAAGTGAGCAGCACGGTAGCGGTCAATACACCCACCCGATTGGAATCGGGCAAATATCGTCCTCGGGCTTGCATAGGGATGAATTCTACTACATAGAGTAGTCGCAGCTATTGATCAGGTACCCTTATAAGGGAGAAAGAAAAATAAAACATCTCACTCCCTTTGCCATTAAGTACCCGAAAAAAAATATATGCGCAGAGCGTATGCCCTGCGCATATATTTTTTTCGGGATTTTTAATCTCAGGCTGAAAGCGTGGGACGGTGGAGCGAGTAGGTATGACGAGCAAAATATAGAACATATTTGCGGCGATTTGCCGGGTATGGTAAAATTAACCAGTTATGCAGACCCCCAAAATAGAAACCCAAATTTTACCCCCACCGCCCGGCATTATCGGCTCCCTCAGAGCCGGTTTTGATGTCACGGCGGGCCACATAACAGCCATCTTAATGCCGGTGGCGCTCGACCTGCTCCTATGGCTTGGGCCGCGTTTGAGCCTGAATACGCTCGCCCAGCCTATCCTTGGCTATATTCAGCAGGGCATGACCGCCAACGGCGGGTTCAAGCCGGATGATGTGACTTCCATGATGACGTTATACCAGCAGTCTTTCAGAGCCTTTAATGTGCTGGCGCTGGTGCGTACTTTTCCCATCGGTGTTGCCAGCTTAATTAGCGGCAAGCTTCCTGGGCTGACCCCTCTTGGAATGCCCACTACTGTGCAGATCGACTCCTATTTAAACCTGGTTGGGTTGGTCTTTCTATTGACCTTGCTCGGGTGGCTCTTTGGCGGACTATATTTCCTCTGGGTGGCGGCGATCGTGACCCCCGAAAACCTGCCCTCCACCCTGCGCGCATTACTACAGACCCTGTTCTACTCTGTGGTCTGGGTGCTCATCTGTTGGATATTAGGTCTGCCGATCATTTTCACCGTCTCACTGATCTTTATGTTCAATTCGGTCGTCGGCGAGGTCGTGCTGGTGATTCTGGCATTCATCTCCATGTGGTTGATCGTGCCGGTCTTTTTCTCACCGCACGGCATATTTGTAAAAAAACAGAATGCCTTTGCGTCCATCCTCGGCAGTTTTCAGATGGCGCGCTTTACACTTCCCACCAGCAGCCTGTTTGTGTTGACGGTTTTCCTGCTGGCCTACAGCTCGAATTTCCTGTGGGCCATCCCCACCAACGAATCGTGGCTGACGTTGGTCGGTATTCTCGGTCATGGTTTCGTTACGACTGCTCTGCTGGCATCTTCTTTTAAATATTACCGGGATATGACCGCCTGGCTTCAGACCGTGCTGGCACGACTGCGGGGCACAGTTCCTGCTCAACCTGTATAAAACGTTCGTAACTATTCACAGCCCCTGCGTGAATTACCCTGATAAAAGGATACGCACAGGGCATAGGTAAGAGCAGTTACAAACATTCGCTTAAATAGCTCGGAGGAAATCGTGGCAGTAGCACAAAAAAAAGATAACGGTAGTTATGAAGCAAAAGATATCCAGGTGCTCGAAGGCC
>CAZPCR010000305.1:1804-4327 GCA_964585035.1 uncultured Anaerolineaceae bacterium | reverse complement strand
ATTACTTTAGCAACGACGACGACACTGCCCTCCGTTTCAGACTCGTCTATGATAAGCAAGAAAGATATATTGAACTACAGGGCGAGGATCCAAATAGTCGCACCTTGGGTTTAGGTCCCGGATGTTCTGGCGGATTATTGGGGAAATAATTATGTTCATCTAATTTCATAAGGCGGATTCGCATAATATCCCACCCGGCCAACCTTCGCTGCGCTGCGCGATCCACAGGATACGCTTTGCTATGCTTCGCGATCCCCAAATCCTCAATATAAATTTTGGTTGTAAACAATTATTTTGCAATCGGATTTGGAGAGGGTTTTAGCTAAGTGCGGATTATATGAGGTGACCGATAATAAGGTGACGAAGTATTATTCCATTGCGGGGATGACGGTCGCGATGTATAGCGATAACAGCTTAGCTTCGACGGCTCGTGCAGTTCGTCGACGATTCATATCGTCGACGTGGGTGACGGCAGCTTGATGCTGCCTCACCCGAGAAGTTGCCGAGGCTCGCTTGATGCTCGCTCGGCTTAAAGTACTTACTGACCGACCAGCTTGGCTCAGTAGTGGCTGTGACGAATGCAAGCGGGGCATTGCTGAGCCAGCAGAGGTATTTGCCGTTTGGGCAGGTGAGGACGGATGTGGGGACGGTAAGCGAGACGGATTTTGGATATACGGGACAACGTGCGCTGGGTGATTTGGGTTTGATGGATTACCACGCGAGGATGTATGATGCGGCGTTAGGGAGATTCATTCAGCCGGATAGCGTTGTACCAGACACTGTAAATCCACAGGCTTGGGACAGGTATGCTTATACTCTAAACAATCCCATTCGATATAATGATCCAACTGGACATAGAAACTGCGAAGAAGACGATTTTAATTGTCCAGGGAGTAGCTATACTACTGGAGATAATGGTAAAAAAGGAGGAGGGGGAGGAAGTAATGCGAATAGTAATAGACCGACCGCACACTCAACATGCAGTGGCGATGGTAATTGGGATGACGGACCACAATGTTTATATCCTGGTTCAACTCTCAGTATAGTTGTTGGGAACACAAAATATCAAAAAGATTGTCCAGCAGGGAAAAACGAGGCATGCCCGGGAGGCACAACTGGGCTGATTGCCTTTGCGGCCACCGGTATTTTCACCGCGGGCACAGTGGATTATGCGTTAGCGAGTGGCGCGCTCGCAGATGGCTTGAATTCAGCTTATCTTGCAGCAAAACCGGCTTTGATGCCTCTCTACATCTGGTTATCAACTTTCTTCACGCATAATCCAGATTCCCAAACAGTGAGTATAGGTTCATTTGATCCGGAAGAAGTAAATGGCTACATTGAGACTGCCAACAAAGCTGGGAACCAGTTTACATATTATTCAATGCATCCAATCATAAACAAGATCCTGGATGCCGTTGGCCTTGCTGAGCCAATAAATGAGGGTTTTATGGCCAATCAGATTTCTCAAGGCAAAGATTTTGTTAGCACAGTTCTTGGTGATCCGGGCTCTGGATATATAATGGAAAGGCAAATGCTCCTAGACAATGCATATTCGCAGATTAGTTCTGCTTGGACAGGCTTTAGGAGTGTCTTCCAGCCTCCCGCTGTTCAACCATAAGGAATCGAAGATAAGATGAATACCAATGAAGTACGCTTAAACTTTATTACCAGAAATGTTGTACGACACTTCAAGTTCCTGTTTGACAAAGGATTTAGCGTCAGTAATGCCAGTGATCTCTTTGATTCTTTTGGCAATTGGTTTGTTAAATTTGAATCTTCCAAGTGCTTTCTTACGGTATTAAGCGACCGGGACGAAGTAACCATACGGATTTATCCTATTAAGGCCGATAGAAAAATCGTGATCGGATTAAAATCCATAATCTTCTATTTGAGCCAAGGCCAGACATTTATTGGCAACTACGAAGGTAATTTCGTTTGGGGAACGAGAAAGCAATTGGAACAAGCTTCAAAGCTGTTGGAGGAATATATAGATCAGATTATCCCATATATGGGCAATGAATTCCAACGCATTGCTGATGATTACAAGTTGGCAAGTGAGAAGTATCTGGAACTTCAGATATCTACCTTCCGGGGAAGAGGTTATTGATTGCGGGATCTTGGAAGGTGGTTGCTAGAGCAGCGAGATTCCCAGATGATAGAGTCTTATCCATTTGGCCGCACAACTCTCGAGGCTTTGCAGCAATACCCAGTCGGTCTTCGAAACATAATTCCGGTTGAGCAAGCTGATATGCAATGACTAGCATTTGAGCACGATCCTGAACCTTAACAACTTCATCCTTCTCTTCCTTCTCTTTTTCCGGCCCGATCTCCAATCTTTGTTCGATGCGTTGTATCGCAGCGAAATAATCATCCGCCACCGTCTGGTCGTGGACGAGGGCATAGATTAGGGTGGTGTTGACTTATGGGACTTTGCGTATGATGGGGATGGGAGCTGAGTGAAGCAGGTGGAATTGAAGTGCCCCACCCACCCCCCCCCCAAAAAACCAAAAAAAAAATTTTGTT
>CAZPCR010000305.1:0-1794 GCA_964585035.1 uncultured Anaerolineaceae bacterium | reverse complement strand
GGGACTTTGTCCCCTAATAACAAAAACGGGGATGTTATCCCCAAGAACAGGATCGGGGACTTTGTGCTTCGCGATCCCCAAATCCTCAATTAAAAATTTGGTTGTCAACAATTGTTATTCAGTCGGATTTGGACAGGGTGACATGCATGACGATCGCGATGAGATAATACCTCCGAGGCCTTCAAGGCCTCGGAGGTATTTGCTTAGTGATTCCATAGTCAAGGTAGAGACGCAATGGGTCTTTCTTCACCAGGTCTTGATTTGCGTTTACCTAATTCGAATTTTGACGGTTGCGTTCGTGCCAATGACATCTGCAAGATCGATGTCATCGAGCAGCCGGATCTTGACAGGGATCAACTGCGTTACCTTGGTATATGTACCGGAGGTAGTAAAGCTGGTTTGTGAACCGGTGAGCCGGGTTGAGGTTACCGTATCGACTTCCTGGACATAACCTTTATAACTCTGGCCATAGGCATCCAGTGAAACGGTCACGGTCTGCCCCGGATGTATTTTCAGGATATTCGTTTCCTCCACATTCGCCGTGATGTAAATGTCCGAGGTCTTTGCCACAACCAATACCACATCCGTTGCGGTAACATAGTCTCCCTCATCCATTTTGACATCAATCACGGCGCCGTCGATGGGTGATTTTATGAGAGAACCGTTCTCCACCCGCGCAAGCACCTGTCCCGCCTTTACCCATTCATTTTCATTGACATACACTTTTTCCAGTTTCCCGCTTGCGCTTGCGGTCAGCTGGTAAATCATCGTGTCCACCTTGGCATTGTCCGTCTGGTAATAGAAATTGCCTTCGTAAATAAAGTACCCCGCGATCCCCAAACCGGCCAACACGATCACAATTGCAGCAATGACGAGCATCCGTTTACTGATCCTGCGGTTTGCCGTTTTGGGCGTGAAATCCTCTTCGTATTCGCCCTTTTCTTGATTAGTTGACATGTTCCATCGCCTTTCTTTCGAATTGACTGTTGTACATTTCGGCGTAAAAACCGCCTGCCGCAAGCAGTTCCACGTGATTGCCCTGTTCGATAATATCCCCATTGTTCAATACGAGGATGAGATCGGCATTCTTAATCGTTGAAAGCCTGTGCGCGATGATGAAACTCGTCCTGCCTTTCATCAGCGCATCCATGGCTTTCTGAATCAGGATTTCCGTGCGGGTGTCGATCGAGCTGGTGGCCTCGTCCAGAATCAATATTCTTGGATCTGCCAGGATCACGCGGGCAATGGTCAATAACTGCTTTTGCCCTTGTGAGATATTGTCCGACTCTTCGTTCAGGATGGTATCGTATCCATGGGGCAGGGTGCGGATGAATTCGTCGCAGTGGGCAGCCCTGGCGGCGGCGACCACCTGCTCGCGGGTCGCGCTGAACGTCCCGTAACGGATATTCTCGAGAATGGAAGCGTTATACAGCCAGGTATCCTGCAAAACCATGCCGAATATGGACCGCAAATCGTTCCTGGTGTAATCGTAAATACTACGCCCATCGACCTTGATATCGCCGCCATTAATGTCATAGAAGCGCATCAAGAGTTTGACGATGGTCGTTTTTCCCGCGCCGGTTGGACCGACAATGGCCACCTTTTCACCTTGCTCCACGCAGGCAGAAAAATCATGGATAACGGGCTGGGCAGCATCATAACCGAACGCGATATGCTCAAAAGAGACGGCGCCGGTAGCCGCAGCGGCAGACGCACGACTGCGCTCCGGGATCTCTTCCGGCTCATCGAGAAATTCGAACACGCGCTCCGATGCGGCGATGGTCTGCTGGAGGG
>CAZPCR010000304.1:0-4331 GCA_964585035.1 uncultured Anaerolineaceae bacterium | reverse complement strand
TGCTGCCAGCAGCCGTTCCTCCGTCGAGGCTACCCGCCTGCCTTTTTTTTTACCCCGACCTTCTCATTAACCTGGGCAGAAGATTTTCGAGGCCTTGATGACGTTTTTTTGGGAGTGGCAGTTTTAGCCGGCGTCTCCTGGACCGGGATTTGACCGGTTTCGGTTTCAACTTTTATTTCCGGCGGCTGTGTCACGATCACAGGCACAGGGATTTCGGGCAACTCTTCCGATACGCGCGCCGGAATAAATGGTTTCTCTTCAGAAGCTTTTTGACTCTCGATAGGCGGCCGAGCATCTTCTATTTGCGAAGAAATGCTTTCACCTTCCACTGCCATCGGCCGCTTGAAACGATTTAGAAAATTCGTCAAAAGTCCCGGTCGTGCAGGTTTGGCACCAGAGGCAGCTTCTTGTGAAGTTGTTTTTGAATTAACAGGAGAAGGAGAAGGTGCTACCGGTTGGGTTGCAGAGGCAGTATCCACTGGCCTAGCAGGTGGTACGAGGTCAGCCGGGGTCAGCTCGAGAAATTCCGCATAGATACGAAGAAAACCACGAGCCTGGGCTACCGATGGAATGGCAGACAGGTCATCATTTTCCAACGCTTGCAGATAATGGGGTCGAACTTTGGTTATTTCAGAAACTTGCTGTATGGTGAGGCGGCGCAACTCACGAGCCTGCTTGAGCCTGGCGCCAATTGATTCATCCATGATTTATTCTAACATACCATCACCGGCCCTTTCGAACCGGTGATGGACTGGATTACTCGGGTTTGGCCTGGTTTTCAACCGCCACTGCTGTTTCTTCTACAGGGGCATCATCGGCCTTCGTCCTGCTGCGCCCTCTTTTTTGTTTTTCTTCGGATTTGGTTTCAGCTGCAGCCTCGACCTCACCTTCACGGTGGACGGTGATCTTGATCTCAGGTATCAGATCTATCGTTAACCGGACAAACGCTTTATATTCGCCCACTTCGCGGATGGGCTGCATATCGATTTGTTGGCGCTTGACTTCGTACTTGGTCTGTTCCTGGATGGCTGTGGCAACATCCTGCGTGGTGATCGAACCGTAAAGCTTACCGGTCTCCCCCGCTTTTGCAGTAAATGTCAGCGAGACGCCATTGACATGATCGGCCAGGTCCTTGAGTTCACTGTTGAGGGCCGCCCGCTTAACTTCGCCTTGCGAACGGATCTTCTCGGCGGTTTTCATGGCGCCCGGTGTAGCCAGGACAGCCAATCTCTGTGTCAGAAGGAAATTACGACCATAACCGTCCGCGACTTTCTTTACGTCGCCGGCACGCCCCAATTTATAAACATCCTTTATCAGCAATACTTTCATTTTTCTTCAAGCCCTTCCAGTTTAGAAAATTTTGACCGCTAAAATTGCGGCATTTCGGACACAAATCATATGTCCTCAGGAGCGAAGGGTACTACGCTCCATGAAAGGTAATTCTACCAGAGTGTATGCTTCTTGCCAACCATTCAGACAAAGAGTAAGATTAGGCCATGGATCGCTGGCCCATTAATCCCCGACGCATCACCGTTTTTGTCGGCATCCTTGTACTCGTACTGATGGTCATGGATTTTAACGCGCGACTCGAAGATCTAAAACTCCTGCAAAAGCAAGCCGGGATCATAAGCATACAGGCCACCCAGGCTGTACAAACGCAAATGGCTTTGCAAACCCAGGTGGCGTATGCGGGCTCCGACCAGGTTGTCCAAGAATGGGCACGCAGCGAAGGACATTACATCCAACCCGGGGATCAACCTGTTGTTCCCGTCGGAAAACCCGGCACCGCGCCCATACAATCTGTAGAACCCACACCCATTCCAACGCCGATGTCCAACTGGCAGGTCTGGTGGAATTTATTCTTTGGCGACCAATAGGACCGCTCCTCTCCTGACGGCAAACCGGCTCGCGCTCTTTCCAGACTCGACTCGCATCCGAAACGACACCCTCATAATCGCAGGGCATACGCTCACCTCCCTGGCGGATAAGTACGGAACTCCCCTGTATCTATATGATCGCGCCACAATGGACGCATCTTCTGCCGCTTACAAAGGCGGCTTGCGCGTGCATTATCCACATTCATCTGAAATCACCTACGCCGGAAAAGCGTTCCTTTGCAAAGCCATCGCGGCATGGACCCAGCAACAAAAATTATGGCTGGACTGCACAGGGTCAGGTGAAATCGGGATTGCAGAGGCAGCAGGAGTAGCCCGTGAAAGGATTTTGGTGCACGGCGTTAACAAGTCGATAGAGGACTTAGCTTCTGCCATACAACATGCAGGCACAATTGTTGTGGATAACCTGACAGAATTGGACCGGATCACCGGTTTATCAACAGAATTCATCCTAAAAGAATCCAACCATCACACCCGAAGACTATTCCCGAACATCTGGCTTCGCCTGCAACCCGGATTGGCCGTCGAAACTCATCACACCCATACACAAACGGGACAACATGACAGCAAGTTTGGTATGACAGCCACCGAAATTATGGAAGCGGCCAAAATTTGTAAATCGGCAAAACTGCCGCTGGCAGGGCTGCATTTCCATCAAGGCTCCAATTTTCGCAACCATGCTCCCCTCATCACCGCCATAGAGATGGCTCTCGATCTTGTATCTGAAATCGGATTCGATGGACTATGGCATTTTTGTCCCGGAGGCGGATGGGGCGCAGCTTATCACGAAGACGAACTCCCAACGCCAGAAATCGAGGACTATGTCCGTGTGATCGCGGAGTCGGTAATTGAGAAATGCAGAATAAACAGACTGTCTTTGCCAATATTGCATCTCGAGCCTGGTCGCAGCCTGATCGCACGAGCAGGGGTGGCCATTTATCGCGTCGGTACCGTAAAACGACGCGGCGAACGGACATGGCTGCTAACCGACGGTGGAATGGCCGATAATCCGCGACACGCGTTGTACGGTGCAAGATACTCCTGCCTGCCGCTCACCGGGTTGAACCGAGAAATATACGAGCGGGCCTACATTGCGGGACCCTATTGTGAATCAGGGGATGTGCTTATCGAGGATCTGCCGATGCCCAAAATTGAGGAAGGAGAACTGCTTGCCATCCCCGTCAGCGGAGCCTATCAACTGAGCATGTCGAGCAATTACAACGGAGCCTGTCGTCCAGCTGTGGTCTGGTTGGAGGAAAGCAAGGCTTCCGTCATCGTCCGAAGAGAAACGAAGGAAGACTTATCCCAACGGGACTTATCCATTATTTAGATAACCGGGCTACAATCCTGTCTTTACGGATCATTTCCGAAACAATTCCTGCTTTTAACATTACCTTGTTTTCCCTCTCCTGTCTTTTATCCAGTGAAAATCAAATATCGGTTCAAACATTACACAGTACCCAATAGGAGTATGAATGTCGACTGCTGCTGTTCCTCAACATCTTTTGGTGGCTCTTAAATCGAAAACACACCTATATTGGTCTCTCATCAAATCCTTACAAACCGGCCTCTTATTAATGACCGGTCTGGCCGGTTATTTGAGCGCTCGTGCGATAGTTAATTGGGCCGTTTTTTTACAGATCATCCCCAGCCTCTTCCTGGCTATCAGCGGATCCACCATCCTGAATATGTGGTGGGACCGCGATATAGATTCGAAAATGAAGCGCACCCACATGCGCCCTGCCCCAAGCGGGAACGTTACGGCGAAGGAAGTACTGATCCTAGGGATACTGGTCTCAACCATCGGGATCGGCTGGGCCGTACTATTAAATCTTAGTTATGGAATTGTGGTCTTTGCCGGGTTATTCTTCGACGTGTTCGTTTACAGCATTCTGCTTAAGCGACGAACATGCTGGTCAATCGTGTGGGGTGGGATCGCCGGCGCAATGCCGGTACTCTCCGGGCGAGTTCTGGCGGTGGGCGGTATCGACGCAATTGGCATCCTGCTGGCCGCGGCCATCTTGTTTTGGATCCCAACCCATACATTAACCTTCAGCCTGAAATTCTTCGAAGATTACAAATCCGCCGGCGTGCCAACATTTCCGTCAACCTATGGGGTTGGATTTACACGTTTAGCCATTGCCATTTCAAGCATAGCAGCTGCCCTGGCAATGAGTACTGCGTCCATCTGGATCGGCGTAGCAGAAGGCATTTTGGCACTGATCATCATTTTAAGCACAGTCCTTCTTTTCCTAGCTGCCACGGTGGTAATCCGCCCATCGGACCAGACGAATTTAAGACTGTATAAATACGCCTCGATCTACATGCTTTGTACGATGCTGTTGATCATCCCGATAAAGATATGAGTGAATAGTGAAGTCCTCCCAAAGAAAACCCGCCTATGAGGCGGGCTAGTGCCGAGGGGGAGATTTGGAC
>CAZPCR010000303.1:0-4337 GCA_964585035.1 uncultured Anaerolineaceae bacterium | reverse complement strand
ATCAGGGACGGTCTTTATAAAAAAAGACATGGCGGCTCCTTTCGGGATAACAATAATGAGGTTCGACTATATTTTAAATCCGTGCGTGAGCTACCCCTCCCTGCCCTCCCCAAATCCTCAATTTAAATTTTGGTTGTGAACCAGAATTCCACAATCGGATTTGGAGAGGGTAAAGAACTTGCTCAAGTTATTTTCGATATTCGTGCGCGATATCGATGGCGGATTTTAAATGATCCCAGGGGGTTTCACTGGGGACGGTGCAATCTGCGGCGAGGATAAAACGGTCGGGGGCATCGGCCAGAATCTCTGTGACGGCCATGCGTACCTCTTTCAGGCTGCCGGTGGCTATTGTGCCTTTACGTTCCAGTCCGCCCATGAAAGGACGCCCGAACATTTGCGAGGCTTCCTTTGGACTCAAGGTTTTATCGCCGACCTTCAGGCTGCAGTTGACCACCTGCCCGGGATAATCGAGGAAGGGGGTCAGGTCGTCGTACCCGCCGTTGTAGTCGCAGACGTGCAGGATATTGAACGGTCCGTTCTTGATCTCGGCCCATACGGTGAGATCGGTTGGCTTGATGTACTTCTGGAAGGTGTCAGTGCCCTTGAAGCGAAATGCTTCGCCGCCCTGGGTGGACACATAGAACCCGTCCACGCCGGCCTTCTTGCAGGCGCGCACCAGCGTCACGACGTTTTCGGTCAGGATCGCCAGCCCTTTTTTCACGGCATCGGGATTTTCCTTCAGATGCGCGGCGAGCATGTCGGCGGATGCAAGCTGCCCGGCCCACATGAAGGGGGAATAAACGGTGAGAATGACAAGGGCTTCGGCTTTGGCCGCCTTGACCAGTCCCTCGACGACATGCAGGGTCGGCTCGAAGTCGACCTCCAAATAATGGGGAGCCTGGGCCCAGTCCTGCGGCTTGCGGATGAGGGGCAAGGGGATGGGGGTTTGCTCGTATTGTATTTTGACGAAATCCATGCCGGTGGCGCGGAAGAACTCGAGGTGTTTGTCAATGGCCGGCTGGCCCTGGTGATGGGCGGCGTCGAAATGCAGGAAGAAGGCCGCCGGGACATAATCGGGCGGGGTGGTGCTGTTGACGAGGTTGAGTACGGCATCGCGTTTGTTCATAGGAAGCAATCCCTTTCGTGAATATGCTCCAAGTATAGGGCTTATCCGATTTACATTCAATAGGATGCTGTATACCCATCGAATATTGCACTTCAATCACTTATCCAAGAGCCTTTTATGCTTTGTGTTAGAATCGGCGCGGAGGGCTCATGCAAAAGGTAGATGGAGTGATCGAGGCGGTGCGTTACAAGAGCGGAAAGATCGAGATCGTACGAGCTTATGAGCGGCGCGGGGCAACTTTTTCGGACCGCGTGCTGCTGGACCGCAAGACACTGCTCGAACGCCTGACGCAGGGCAAGCACTTCGTCACCGGCCAGCGCAAGGAATACCTGGCAAGCACATTCGACGTGGGCAAGCCCGTGAACCTGGTGGGCAACGACGACAAACGGGTGCTGACCACAAACGCCCAGGAAGACCATGATGAACTGGAGGGTGTGCCCGCGTTCTAAACCCCAAGCCGGCACTCCTTCAAGCATAAACCGGACCCCAATATGAAAGTCATCGATAAGACACCGCTTATAGGCGCAAAGGGTGAAATCAGCCTCGTCCAGCGAATCCAGGGCACGCTGGAGTTCGGCTTAAACTGGTTCCCCGAGCTCGAAGCGCAGAAGATCATCATTGCCCAGCTCGATACGGTACTGGAAAAGGGTTTTACCCTGATCCGCAACCTGACGCTGCACAACAGCCAGATCACCGAACCGCTGATCCTGATCGGGCCGTCCGGCATCTATGTGATCAAAGTGACACCCCTGAGCGGGTTCTATGAAGCCAAGGGCGACCAGTGGAATATATCCAGCGGTTCCCGTTCCAACCCGGCACCCATTAACCTGATGTCACAGGTGGCGCGGCTGGCGCGTGCGCTGCAGGTGTTTATCGACCGGCAGGGAGTGAACCTGCCAGGCTCTGTCGAACCGATATTGATCGCATCCAACCCGGCCATGCACATTGAGTCGCTGCGACCGGTAGTGCGCGTGATCATGAGCGACGGCGTCAAACAGTTCGCCTCTTCGCTGCTGCAGGCGCGGCCCATACTTAAAACAGAGTTCGTTTACGACCTGGCGGACCGGATCATTACGCCGCGACCCAAAGCAGCTGCGCCCATAGCCGGCCCCCTGCCGCAGGAAGTGCCGATCGGGACGCCGCCCGATGAGGCACCTGCCCCTTCGCGCGCCCAGGCCATCTTCCACGCCAGGGATACCGATCAACCCTTCGACCCGAACGATCTGAGTTTCGCATACGACGAGAACGCCAAAAACGAAGTACCGGATACCCTGCGGGAACCGAGTCCTTCGCAACGACTGCCCAAGATCAACAAGAAAAGCTCGATCAAACCGAGGGAATTAATCCTGCTGGGCGTGATGCTGGTGGCCGAATGTTGTATACTAGGCGGGTTCGGCTATTTCATCTTCATTCATCGTTAACCGCCTTGTCCCTGCTCCTGCTGTCCATTATCATCCCTGCCCACAACGAAGAGAATCGCCTGCCCCGATCATTGGAGCAGGTGTTTGCTTTTCTCGCCCGGCAAAGCTATGAGGCCGAGGTGCTGGTGGTCGAGAACGGGAGCAGCGACCGCACGCTCGAGATCGCACAGGGCTACGCGCAGAAGCACAAGAACTTGCGCGTGCTGCGCGAAGCCGGCACAGGAAAAGGGCTGGCAGTGCGGCGCGGCATGCTGGAAGCGCACGGCGAATACCGCTTCATGTGCGATGCCGACCTTTCGATGCCGATCGAGGAAGTGAATAAATTCCTGCCGCCCGCCCGCTCCGATTTCGACGTGGCCATCGGTTCACGCGAAGTACCGGGCGCGGTACGGTACGACGAGCCTTTCTATCGTCACACCGGCGGACGGCTGATCAATTTTGCCATCCGGGTATTGATGCTGCCGGGGCTGCAGGACACCCAGTGCGGATTCAAATGCTTCCGCGCGGCGGCAGCCGAGCGGCTCTTCCATTACCAAACCCTGGAAGGCTGGTCGTTCGACATCGAGATCCTGTTCATTGCATACCGGCTGGGATACCGCATCATCGAGATCCCGGTCAATTGGTATTACCGGCCCGAGAGCAAAATCAACGCGGTGCGCGATGCGCTGCGCATGATCAGCGACATTTTCCTCATCCGCACCAATGCGCGGCGAGGAAGATACGATGCGGACTGACCCCAGTCTGGCCTTCGAACGGGAACTGTGGAAGGGCGGCTTTTGTCACATCGCCGGCCTGGATGAAGCCGGGCGCGGCGCGCTGGCCGGACCCGTTGCGGTGGGCGCAGTGATCCTCCCGAAGAATCTTCGTCTTCTTTCCAATTCCAAAGCATCACAGAATAATAATTTGCGCGGCGTTCGTGATTCAAAGCAGATGACGCCGCTCGAACGCGAATCCGCGGCGGTGCGAATTAAAGAGATCGCGCTGACGTGGGGCGTGGGTTTTGCCTCGTCGGAAGAGATCGATTCAGAGGGGATCGTGCGGGCCACGCGCCTGGCCGCACTGCGGGCCGTGCAGGAGTTAGCGATGTGGCCGGAATATCTGCTCACCGATTTCCGGCTGGAACTCCCGCAGCTCGATATTTCGCAGACTTCCATCGTTAAAGGCGATGCGTTATGCCTGAGCATCGCGGCCGCGTCGGTGCTGGCCAAGACGGCCCGCGATGCCTGCATGCGCGAGATGGACGCGCAGGCGCCCGGCTACGGGCTTGGGAAACATAAAGGATATGGGACTTCGGCACACCGGCTGGCGCTTAGGGAGTTGGGTTATTCGCCCATCCATAGAAGGACGTTCGTATTGAAAGAGAACGGCAAAAACTTAACCAGAGATAAACTGAGATAAACTGAGATTTTTTAAACCTTTATTGCAAATTGACGCGCTCTTCGTTCAACGCTCTTTGACCTTTCCAGACAGAGATTGCTTCTCCCGCACTTACATGTTAGGTTTTTTGTTTTTGGTCGTTCATACGCAGGAAGACCTTTGTGATCTCTTCGCTGACCGCGGGGATGAGAGCCAGGCCCACCACGATAGCCCATTCAGTCGGGGAAAGGAAATGGGTGTTGAAGATCACCTGCAGGAAGGGAACGGCGCATACCACCAAAAGCAGCGCAATCGAGGCGCCCACCGCCCACTGCATGGTGCGGTTGGAGAAGACACCGATCTGAAAGATCGAGGCATATTCCGAACGGACGGTATAGGCGCGGAATAGCTCACACAGGGAGAGCGTGACGAAG
>CAZPCR010000302.1:0-4344 GCA_964585035.1 uncultured Anaerolineaceae bacterium | reverse complement strand
CCCTCTTTTTACTTTTCTCAAAAAATTACTGGATTAGTTTATACGGTTCCCTTTTTAGTCTTTGCAATGGTTCCCTTAGTATTATTATTTAATAGCCTTATTAAGAGGAAGAAGCTTCAGATAACGTCTCTCGATGACGAGCGGTGGATATTAAATTGGGTCACATTGACCTTAAGTGGCGCTTGTCTGGTAATCTTTGGTTTTCTTTTGTCTTTCTTTTGGGCTGCAACGCGCTATTTGGAAGATGTGATGCCAACGCTGATCATGCTAGGTGTACTTGGGTTTTGGCAGGGCTATCGGTTGTTGCTTAGTAAGCCGATTGCGAGGAGATTATATTCTACTGTGGGGGTAATACTGATGGCTGAATCCATATTAATTAGCACCTTGGTGGCGATATCAGTGAATGATGCCCGTTTCGAAATTATTCGTTTCCTTTCAAC
Source organism: uncultured Anaerolineaceae bacterium (assembly GCA_964585035.1). Lineage (GTDB taxonomy): Bacteria > Chloroflexota > Anaerolineae > Anaerolineales > Villigracilaceae > Fen-1038. Next base: position 3,904 of record CAZPCR010000302.1, on the reverse strand, counting down.
TGTAAAGTAAGAAATCTACTGTATTAAATTAATATATACAACCGCTATCGAAGGGGACAAGGATTCTTTCTTTGAGCGGATATCGATTGAAAATCCCTGCTTTGGAATGATAATATTTTTATTCTGTCCTTAACCGAATTCCGGGTATTCGTGTATGGTCATTGTGTGATGTACAAGTTTTTCTTCAAAAATTGCAAATTCCGTTTCCAGGCGAACTTTGCTGCTGGTGGATCATATCTATCCAAAGGTTGTTCACTCGTTCGTAGAAGACGACCTCCCAGAATTTGATCCACCACGTCAAGCCCGGCGACTTTCATGTTGGTTTCCATGGGTTGAACTTCATCCACCGGTTCCCATTCATCATTGTCGAAATAAGGGCCTAGAATCTTCGATTTGACTTTATCGAAATCAACATTGTGAGTGCCGTAAAGAAGTACTGTTGCAGTGATCTTATTAGGATCGCTCTGCGCGATCTCCAGAGACCTGGCTGCACCCATCGGAACCTATCACGCCGATCTTTTCACCATTAGAGTTTTGGCTTCATCAATTGATTTTGCCATCCGGCCGTTTTTTAGGTTAGGTGCAAGAGCTATGAAACCTTTTGCGGCTAGGAGGTCGCACACTTCCAAAAAGAAAATTTTCCGGAATATTTATTTCATTGCGAAAATGGATGGATGATGTTAGTTAATTTTTATGAAATGAATTAAATCCAACGTCGCACACGGGACGAGTAGCTAGTGTACTCATCCGTAAATTTTTTCTTTAGATACTCTTCTTCGAAATGAATGATGGCATGTGTAATCGTTAAGAGCAAAAAAGGACTGAGCAATAACCCCCAGAGCGTCGCCGCCAAGAGTGTGAAGCCAAGGTAGATCAGGAAGAATCCGAGGTAGATGGGATTGCGAGTAAAGCTATAAGGTCCAGTCGTTACCAACATGGTGGTCGGTTGACTTAAATCAGGCGTTGTATGGGCATTTCTCCTCTGCGAGAACGCCGAACCAACGAGGAATATTCCAATGGCTATGGCCAATCCGCCGATGATGCGTAAGTTGAGCGTCCAAGGCGTTGGGAATGGGACAGCCCAATTGATGATCAGCGCGCCGACCAGATACCCTAAGAAAACCAACGGAGGCGGTACTATTACCTGTGCACGATCTATATTTTCACTCATCGAAACTCAATCCCTTGTCCTATAATCCTAACTCCAATTCTCCAGCGTCTCTTTGACTTTCATAAGGAACCGGTCTGCTGATGCACCGTCGAGAATGCGGTGATCGAACGCGAATGAAAGATAGACCATCGGACGAATGGCAATTGCGTCATCCACGACCAGTACACGTTTTTGGATTGCGCCAACACCAAGAATTCCACACTGCGGCTGGTTTATGATCGGGAACGCGAACAGCGAGCCACTGATACCGTGGTTAGTTAGTGTGAAGGTTCCACCGCGCACTTCTTCGGGCTGCAGTTTTCTGGCGCGAGCGCGTTCGGCCAGGTCATTAACCGCGCGGGCTGTTGCCAACAAGGATAAGTTAACCGCGTTATTGATGACAGGTACGATCAATCCCTCTTCGCCCAGTGAAGTGGCCATACCAACATTGACGCCTTTATGCAGAAGGATACCTTCCTCTGTCCATGAAGAATTGGTGATGGGATACGCTTTCAAACCGGCGGCAATGGCAGCGATGAAGTAAGCCGTAAAAGTGAGGTTGACCCCCTCGTGTGCGAAAGTATCTTTATTTGCAGCGCGGTGTGCATATACTTTGCTCATATCGGCTTCCATTACTGTTAATACATGGGGAGATGTCTTTTGTGAGATCGTCATATGGTCGGCGATCTGCCTGCGGATGGTGGAGTGTTTGATAAATCCATCACCGGATGTCGAGGATTCGACGGGCGCGGTTTCCGTGTTCATCCGAGATGCGTTTTGGACGATATCCCGGGTCTCAACGAAATCAAGGACGTCGTTCTTTGTAATTCGTCCATTCAAACCGGTACCATGCACTTGAGATAGATTTACCCCCTGCTCGGCGGCAATCCTGGCGACTATGGGGGAGATGAAACCGACCTCGTTTGTGGGTTTTGTCCCTGACGCCGGGAGTTGAATCTTTGATGTTATTGGCTGCTTTAACAACTTTGAACTTTCGATTTTCGACGTCGATATGCTCAATGATGAAGAATCTGCGAATTCAAGATTTTCACCTACCGCGCCGATAACGGCAAGCAGTGCTCCGACCTTTGCAGGTCCCCCTTCTGGCATCTCAATTTTCAACACAACACCTGAGACGGGCGCAGGAATTTCCGTATCGACTTTATCTGTGTTGACCTCAAGCAAAGGCTCCAATTCCCTGACTGTATCACCAACTTGTTTGAGCCACTTTGTTACAGTGACTTCCTCAATGCCTTCGCCTAACTTTGGTACAAGCACCTTTGTGGCCATAGCTGCTCCTGGTTATTTCATAACGAAGACACCAAGCTGCAAATAATAACCAGGGGTAAAACCCTTTGCCATTCGTGTCTCCGCTGAGAATTACTTTAAGGATGGGTATGTTGACGGGTCTACCTCGTGCATCATCTCGTATACTTTATCGAAAATTGTTTCCGGATTTGGCTTTGACCAATAATCACCGTCGCTCCCATAGGCCGGGCGGTGAGCCGTGCCGCTCAAGGTCCTGGGCTCAGAATCCAGATAATAATATCCGCCCTGTTTCTCGATAACTTCCTGGAGCATATATGCGGAAGTCCCTCCAGGAACATCTTCATCCAAAAATAGAACCCGGTTAGTCTTCTTAAGCGATCCAACGATCCTGCCTTGAACATCGAAGGGCAGGAGCGATTGCACGTCTATGATCTCTGTCTCAATGCCTGTCTTACTCAGCATGTCGGCGGCATCAAGCGCAATACGGCAGCACGCACCATAAGTGACAAGGGTAATATCCTTGCCGGCACGAATCGTTTCAGGCACACCCAGAGGGAGGGTCATCTCGCCAACATTATCTGGCAATTTCTCTTTAGCGCGGTACCCATTCAGGACTTCCACTACCAAAGCCGGTTCATCGGCCAGCAGCAGGCTGTTGTAAAAACCCGCGGCGTGAGTCATATCACGCGGTACAAGCACATTCATGCCGCGCACGAGATGGATGATGCCTGCCAGAAGCGAGCCTGAGTGCCAAATTCCCTCCAGGCGATGTCCACGAGTGCGTACGATGACAGGCGCAGCCTGCCCGCCTACTGTGCGCCAGTGCAGGGTTGCCAGGTCGTCAGACATGATTTGCAAGGCGTAGAGCAAATAGTCCAGGTATTGGATCTCGCAAATTGGTCGCAACCCGCGCATCGCCATCCCGATAGCCTGGCCTACTATTGTGGCTTCACGGATTCCCGTATCCGTAACTCGCCACTCGCCATATTTTTCCTGAAGGCCTTTGAAGCCCTGGTTTACGTCGCCGAGTTTGCCAACATCTTCCCCGAATGCAATCAGGCGCGGCTCACGTGCCAATGCCGCATCAAAGGCGGCGTTGATGACCTCGAACCCCATGAGAGTCGGTGAATCCCCTGAATAAACCGGCTTTACTTCTTTCACTTTCAAAGCACTTTCGTTATATAAATGAGAACCATAACGGGTCTGGTTGACCGCCTCCTGCTCATTCTTCCATTGCACCAGGACCTGCCTGGAGGGGTTTCTTTCTGTGCGCAGGACTCGCAATGCTTCGTGCGCGGCGGCATGGATGTCACGCCGCAACGGTACGGGCATGGACGCCAGATGTTCTTTGATGTCGATCAACTCGGAGGCGTTAGGCGAACTGCCGGCAATCTCGTCGAGTATGTCCATCACCTGGCCGCGTTCCGCCAAAATTGGGTTGAGATATTCTGCCCAAGCGGTTTTACGGATATTCTCAACTGTCTC
>CAZPCR010000301.1:0-4353 GCA_964585035.1 uncultured Anaerolineaceae bacterium | reverse complement strand
CAGGTTATTCTTAATCACGCCTTTACAAGATTGTATTTCGAAATAAATCCCATCAAAGCAGAGACCCAATGGCGAAGATCCTGATTGCAGAAGACGAACCCGATATCCGTGAGTTGGTGGCCTTTACGCTTCGTTTTGGCGGCTATGAAGTTGTGGTCGCAAATAACGGCGAAGAGGCGGTCCATACGGCCTCACGCGAACATCCCGACCTTATCCTCATGGATGTGCGCATGCCGCGCCTGACCGGTTACGATGCCTGTCGCATGATGAAGGCCAGCGAAGAATTAAAGGATATACCCGTGGTCTTTCTTTCGGCGAAGGGACAGGATTCAGAGATCCAGTCCGGGCTGGAAGCAGGCGCTGAGGAATATTTACTTAAACCCTTTTCACCCGATCAGTTGACTGCGCGTGTGCGCGCCATATTGGCTAAATTTGGAAAGTGACCTGCCGGCTCCCTTTGCACTTTCAGTGTAGGGAAGTTCGAAATCATTATGAGCGCCATTCTTCTCGACCAGTCCATTGTTCACTACGAAGCCCTGGGACGCGGACGTCCCATCGTCTTCCTGCATGGCTGGGTGGGCTCGTGGCGTTATTGGTTGTCCTCCATGCAAGTTGCATCAACTTCCTACCGCGCCTATGCCGTCGATTTGTATGGCTACGGGGATACGTCACACGACCCTTTAAAGTATTCACTCGACAAGCAGGCCTCTCTCTTGAGTGGCTTTTTGGATGAGCTGGGTATCGGCAAGATCGCCATCGTCGGTCACGGACTGGGTGCCCTGGTAGGGTTTTATTTTGCGGCGCAGCAGCCCGGCAGCGTAGACCGCATCATGGCGGTTAGCTGCCCACTCGATTTCAACTCGATCCATGCCAGGCTTAAGACCTCCGATGCCGCCGAGCTCGTGGACTGGCTCTCTAATAGGTCCCCTGAATCGCTGAATGCCCTGTCCGATGCCTCCAAAGCGGACCAGCGCGCTGTGACGGCTTCCATGACCAGCTTCCAGTCCGATGGTTTGTTCAGCCAGTTTCGAAGCTCGAATTTACCTTGTCTGTTGGTCTATGGAGAGAACGATGTTGCTATGCGGGTACCTGACGTGGAAGAGATCGAGCCCTACGGGCTTCATATGCACCAGGTCAATCTCGAAGACTCCGGACATTTCCCAATGATGGATGATGCCGACAAGTTCAACCGCCTGCTCACTGATTTTTTGGCCCTCGAATCCGGCTTCAGCCCGCGCGAATTGCAGTTGAAAGAGGAATGGAAAAGAAGGGTACGGTAAACTTGCAATTCAGCCTGAAGATATGGAAGAATTCTTTTATCAAAGAATAGCTAGGAATACGTAGATTAGGAGCAGGATTACACCTTACATATTCAAAGTAGCAAAAGGGCAGATTAGCATCTGCCCTTTTGTGTTAAGCGACAATACCTATAGACAGTGAATGTGTTTATAATTTAAGCAAACCTTAGCGCTGATTCCTTGGAAAGGAAGTCTTAATGGTATCTTCCCTGCATTTTCGTTTTGCATTGTTGGTCTTAGTGGTTGCACTCATCACCTGTGCGAACTCTCCCGCACCCGCTTCCCAGGGAATTGTCACTTCCACGCCCGAGTCAACTTCCGCACCTCAGCCCTCTGCCACTCCGGTAATGAGCAAAGAGCGCGTTACTTTCACGAGCGGTAGTTTGACGATGGTCGGTTACCTGTTCAAACCGGAGGGGGATGGACCGTTTCCCGGAATTATCTGGAATCACGGCAGCGACCCGAATCCTGATCAAACTTCCGAGTTCGAGTCGGTAGCGCAAATTGTGGTTCCCGCGGGGTACGTCCTTTTCGCTCCCTTGCGGCAGGGGCAGGGCGGATCACAGGGCCAGTCGATCATGGATCAAGTCCAGCAGGAACAAAATTCGAAGGGCGACGCGGCCGCGCAGCAGTTATTTGTACAGCTGATGGAAGGATCGCAGTTAGATGACCAGCTTGCTGGTCTTACTTATCTTAAAAGCCAATCATTTGTAGACAAGGATCGTCTCGCGGTTGCTGGTTGTTCCTACGGTGGAATCCAAACGCTGCTCGCAGCCGATAAAGGCGCAGGCTACAAAGGTGCCGTCGCCATCTCGCCTGGTTCGGAGAGCTGGGATAACAATAAATATTTACAGCAGGCGCTTACCAATGCGGTGAGCGCCATCAATATACCGGTGTTCCTGATCCATCCTGAAAAAGATACCAGCGTCGCGCCGGGTTATGTACTTGCACAGGAATTCCTGAAGCTCGTAAAAGCATACAGCCTCAAGATCTATCCCCCCTTTGGCCCAGCTGATGAACAAGGCATCTGCTTTGGAGGCGCACAGGGTGACCATTGGTGGGCCGCCGATGTGTTGTCGTTCCTCGGCGCGGCGTTGTCTCTTGTCGCTAGTCAACCGGTATCGGCTCCGCTTATAAAAGCACAGAAGATCAACCTGATGAGCGACGGTCTCAATCTGGTCGGTTATCTTTACAAACCGGCTGGGGAGGGTCCATTCCCTGCCATCATCTGGAATCATGGCAGCGAGGCGAATCCGACTGCCGCGAGTGAGTTTGACCGTATAGCCTCTCTGTTTGTTCCCGCCGGTTACGTGGTAGTTACACCGGTGCGCCGCGGGCAGGGTGGATCTCAGGGCGATTACATTGTGGATCAAACCAAGCAGGTATTTCAAGCGAAAGGCCGCACCGCTGCGTTGGAATTCATACCTCAACAGATGGCCGGTCCGCAGTTGGATGACCAGCTTTCGGGCCTAACGTATCTTGCGAGCCTGCCTTATGTGGATAAGGACCGTCTTGCTGTGGTGGGCTGCTCTTATGGAGGGATGCAGACCCTGTTCGGGGCAGCTTCCGGCAAAGGGTATAAAGCCGCCGTAGCTATCTCTCCTGGTGCGGAGAGTTGGGATGGGAATCCGCCTTTACAGCAGGCGCTCATTAAACTCGTGAACAGCATTGACATCCCGACCTTTATCATTCATCCGGCGAAAGATGCCAGCCTCGCGCCGGGCTTTGCACTCGGGCCTCAATTCCAACAGTTGGGTAAAACCTACGGTCTCGAGATCTATCCGCCGTTTGGCACGGCAATCATGCATTGTTTCGGCGGTGGTGGTGGAAATACGTTGGGTATTGATGTTTGGGGACCCGCAGCATTAACGTTCTTGAGTAATGTGCTGCATTGAAAATTCCATGGATGAATTCGCTTCTTTAGTGGTATCTTTGGTGATTAGTTCAATTTGACCGCTAAAAAGGTGAAGTCATGAAAAATATCTCAAGCAGATCATTTCAAACCAGGGCCGTGCATGTGGGCGAAAGAGCCAAAGGTGCGGAGTACACCCCCGTCACGACACCCATTTCAACATCCGTCGGTTATCTCTACGAGAGCATGGACGATATGGATGCGGTCTTCGCCGGCTCGAAGCAAGGCTATGTTTATCTTCGCTACAGCAATCCCACCGTTACAGCCTTCGAAGAGGCGATTGCAAACCTGGAGGGGGCCGAAGCCGCGCAGGCTTATTCATCCGGCATGGCTGCCATCCATGCCGCGCTGTTGGGTTGTGGAGTCAAAGCGGGATCTACGGTGGTATCTGCCATGGACGTATACGGCGCAACCTTCACCATGCTGCGCGGCTTGCTTACGACACTGGGCGTAAATGCCCGCTTGGTTAACGTAAGCGATTTGGGTGAAGTGGAATCTGCGTTGAAAGAGACGAAACCCGTTTGCCTGTTGGTGGAAACCATCTCGAACCCTCTGCTTAAAGTGGCGGACATTCCTGCCCTCGCCTCCTTCGCGCATAAATACGGCGCGTCTCTTCTAGTGGATAACACCTTCGCTTCGCCTTATCTCTTCAATCCGCTGGCTCATGGAGCCGATTATGCGATCCACAGTGCCACAAAATATATCTCCGGTCATGGAGATGTGCTGGCGGGCGTAGTGGCCACCTCAGCCGCCAATAAAAAAGTGTTATTTGAGTTGAACAAGCTGGTCGGAGGTGTCCTTGGACCGTTTGAGGCCTATCTGGCTTTGCGAGGCCTGAAGACGCTGCCTTTGCGTATCCCGCAGCAGTTCCAGAATGCGCTGCAAGTGGCTGTATGGCTTCAAAAACATCCACGCGTAAAAAAGGTCAATTACCCCGGTCTGGCAGATCATCCCGGGCATGCACTGGCCGAACGACTATTCGAAGGCAGGGGTTATGGCGGTGTGCTTTCCTTTGAGTTGGATGGGGCAGGGAAAGCCCAGGTGTATCGCTTCATGGAAGCCCTGACGATCATCCTGCCTGCCACTACGCTTGGCGATATTTATTCGCTTGTGCTTCACCCTGCAACCTCTTCTCATCGAAGC
>CAZPCR010000300.1:0-4380 GCA_964585035.1 uncultured Anaerolineaceae bacterium | reverse complement strand
GAGTCGAATTGCTCGATTCCTCTCGTAAATTGGGTATAAAACCGTGAATTCTTTTCCTTCGTGTTCCTCGTGCCCTTTGTTCTTTGAGAGTTGTATTCCTTTGTGTTCCTTCGTGATCCTTTGTGTTCGTTTGTGCTCCTTCGTGGTTAATGCTTTTCCCCTCCTCTTCGCATTACAATAGATTCAATGAAATCCCTCCTGCCCCTAACCCGGAAGAAAACCATCTTCCTTCTTCTGGTCCTTCTTACCCTCTCTGGCCTCCTCTACATCTTCTGGGACCTGCCCTCCGTCAACTCCCTCTCCGCCCATCTCACCGCTCCCAGCATCCACATCACCGACCGCAACGGACGCCCGCTCTACGACATCATCCCCTCCGACGCCGGGCGCAACGCCGTGCTTTCCTTCGACCACATCCCACAGTGCATGAAAGATGCCACCCTGGCGGTGGAAGACAAGAACTTCTACAGCAACCCCGGCATCGACATCGAGGGCATCCTCCGCGCCCTGTGGATCGACATCCGCGGTGGTGGCACCATCGCCGGCGGCAGCACCATCACGCAGCAGGTGGCGCGCAACCTGCTGCTTAACCAGGACGAACGCACGGAGCTTTCCCTGCGCCGCAAGCTGCGCGAGGCGGTGCTGGCTTTGGAACTCACCGAGCGCTACTCGAAGGACGACATCCTGGCCCTGTACCTTAACCAGGCCAATTACGGCGGCATGTCCTACGGCATCGAGGCCGCCTCGCAGACCTATTTCGGCAAGCATGCCTCCGACCTGCTCCTGCCCGAATGCGCTCTGCTGGCCGGTCTGCCGCAGGCCCCCGGCATCTACAACCCCTTCACCAACCCCGACCTCGCCATCGCGCGCCAGAAGGTGGTGCTGGGCCTGATGGAGCAGGCAGGTTTTATCACGCACGCGCAGTTGCTCGACGCGGAGAATGCGCCGCTGTCCTACAACCCGGCTCCCTATCCCATCGAAGCGCCGCATTTTATCTGGCTCGTCAAAGACCAGCTCGACGAGTTGTTCGCGGCGGGCCAGCTCGACCCGCGCCAGAGTCTGGTAGTCCGCACCACGCTGAACCTGGACGACCAGCATCTCGCCGAACAGGTCGTGGCCCGCCACCTGGCCGGGTTCGTGCCCCAGCCCGGAGCCATCAGCCACAACGTCAACAACGCCGCGCTGGTGGCCCTCGACCCGCATACCGGGCAGATCCTGGCCCTGATCGGCAGCGCCGATTTCTTCGACTCTTCCATAGATGGCGCGCTCGACATGGCTACCTCGCCCCGCCAGACCGGCTCCGCCTTCAAGCCCTTCATCTACGCCCAGGCCCTCGACCCCACCCGGCCCGACCCCTGGACGGCCGCCACCTCCATCCTGGACGTCTCGACCACTTTCATCACGCATAACGGCCAGCCCTACACCCCTAAGGACTACGATGGACAGGAACATGGGCCGGTTTCCGTTCGTACAGCGCTGGCTTCTTCATTGAATATACCGGCCGTCCGCACGCTGCAAAAGGTGGGTATAGACAACACGCTCAACCTCGCCAGCCATCTCGGCATTACTTCGCTGGGCGACCCGCAGGATTACGACCTGTCGCTGGTGCTGGGCGGCGGGCAGATCAGCCTGCTGCAGCTTTCCACCGCCTACGAGAGCCTGGCGGACGGCGGGACAACCGTCGGTAATCAGGCCATCCTCGATATCCGCAACGCCGACGGCGACCTGCTCTACACGCCGACGAAGACTCAGGCCGTCCAGGTCTTCGACCCGCGCGTGGCTTGGCTGATCGATGACATCCTCAGCGACGACCGGGCGCGCGCCACCGGCTTCGGCCTCAACAGCACGCTCAAGCTCGACCGCACCGCCGCGGTCAAGACCGGTACCACCACCAACTTCCACGATAACTGGACCATCGGCTACACTCCCGACCTGCTGGTGGGTGTGTGGGTGGGCAACAGCAATTACCAGGCCATGCACGATGTGACCGGTGTGACGGGCGCCGCGCCCATCTGGAACGAGACCCTGCGCGCTCTGCTGCAGGGTCAGCCCGACCGCCCCTTCGTCCAGCCCGACGGCCTCAAACAGGTGGAAGTCTGTGAGCTATCGGGCCTGCTCCCGACCCCGGCCTGTCCGCACACCCGCCTGGAATGGTTCATCCCCGGCACCGAGCCGACCCAGCCTGATACGTACTACAAACAGGTCTTCATCGACCCATCCACCGGCTCACTTGCGGACGATTCCACCCCTCTCGCGCGGCGTGAGCCGCTGATCGTTCTCGACCTGCCCGCCGAGGCCCAGCCCTGGGCGCGTGCCCAGGGTCTTCCTCTCCTGGCGGACCTCAAATCGGGTGGCGTCGTCCCCTCGGCCCAGGCCGACAGCCTGACCCTGCTTTCCCCCACGCCGGATACCACCTACCGCATTGCGCCTGACTTCAACCAGTCAGCCCAGCAGCTCTCCGTGCAGGCCGCCGCCGGTCAGGGACTCTCCAACCTGAAGCTCTATGTAGATGGGAAAGTATTGGCATCATTTTCATCTCCACCCTACCAATCCTGGTGGACATTATCCCCCGGCCCGCATCAATTTTGGGCTGAAGGGGTAAACACAAACGGCGATATAGTGAAGAGCGAAAGTATAGCAATCGTTGTCCTTCCTTGAAGTGGATTTTAAATCAGGGATGTTATGATGAATAGTCATCTATAAGGGATCAGGAGGCATCTCTGAATCTTTATAAACGGATCAAGCCATGGTGGGTAATGATTCTGTTTTTATCCATCACAAGTCTTATCTGCATACCTGCTTCCTCGGTGATCCGCCTCCCTGCATCATTATCTGACATGGCAGGTTCCCTGCCCACTAACTGCAGCCGGCCCGTGAACAAAAAATGGATCGATAAAGTGGAGAGCATAAGGTGGGTCGCTTACAGTTCTCCCAACCCAAACCCCGACCAGGGTTATTACCAGCCCACCGCCGATTCCATTTATCGTGACCTGCTGACCTTGAAGAAAGCAAACTTCACGGGTCTTATAACGTATGGCTCGGCGGGCATCATGGGTAAGCAGTTCCTCACGATCGCACAATCGCTTGGCTACCAGGGCATCATCAGGGGTATCTGGAATCCCCAGGGCCGGGACGAGCTTGATAACGCCATGAACGCCGCGTCCCTGCCGATCGTGCTGGGTTACAGCGTCGGCAATGAAGGCCTGTCTGGGACGCGTGACAGGTATACGTTGGTAGACCTTTGCTCGGCGATCTCCACTCTTCGGGCAGGCACCGGCAAGCCCGCCGCGACCTCGGAGGATATCGAAACCTACTATCGCCTCCCAAAGCTTTTAACGATAGGCGATTGGGTCTTCCCCATATCACATCCATACTGGCACTTCACCAAATACCCGCTAGACTCGATCCAATGGGAGATCGACCAGTATGCAGCCTTGCAAGAGAGGACCAGGCGTTTCATATTCTTCAAAGAAGTTGGTTTGCCGACTGCCGGTGCGTATGGTCTTTCGGAGGCGAATCAGGACCTGTACTATCGCGGGCTGGCCGAAACGGACGTCCATTTCGCCTACTTCGAGGGGTTCGACCAACCCTCCAAGCACACCTCGTCGGTCGAGCCGCACTGGGGGATCTTCAACTCCAACCTGACGCCCAAGTTACTGGGATGGGACCTGATGGGATATAGGCTCTTTACTTCCGATAATGCTGCGCCTGACATAGGGCAGGTATGCTCAAAGACCAGCGGTCAGGATTGTTCGATCAACTCCAGCAGGACGATGCTGCTGGTGGGCGATGATTTGCAGCACAGGCAATACAGCGCCAACCTTTCATTTAATACGTCCGGCCTGCCGGATGGTGCTATCGTTACTTCGGTGAAGTTGAAAGTAAGATCTGCCGGCGTAGTGGGCAGCGATCCGTTGAACAACCGGCAGGACCTGGTGGCCGATATCTGCAGGTCGGTGGTTAACGAGGCCGGCAGGACAAGGGTCAGCAATCTGCGTAGATGGGCAGTCTGTAATCAGAATGCGGGGATATTTGACAAGACGCCTAACAGCGGCTGGTATACAGCGGATTTCCTTCCCTCTGCCTTCCAGTCCATCAACCTGAGAGGGACAACACAGTTCCATTTGAGGATGGCAGATGCTTCCGGCCGGGAATCATCTAGGGCTTACATCAAGTTCTTCAGTGGGGAGGCTGATCCGCAAGAGTCGAATAATCCAATTCTGCTTGTCAAATATAGCCTGCCCTGATTTCATATCTACTTTTAAGAGGGAAGCACCCGAATAAATAATAGTGCGCAAGGCGTATGCCCTGCGCACTATTATTTATTCGGAATTTTATATGATCTTACGGCTTTACCGTGAACACGCTCCCGGCTCCTCGCCC
>CAZPCR010000299.1:0-4382 GCA_964585035.1 uncultured Anaerolineaceae bacterium | reverse complement strand
CATGATGCTGGTAAAAAACTGCGACTTCCAGGCGCTATCCCACAGTGTGTCATTGATCCGGTAGAAGCGCTCGATGGAATCGTCCTGCCGGTTAAAGGCCTGGACAATGGCATGGCCGCCATACATCTCTTCGACATGCCCGTTCATATGGCCGAGGGAGGTTTGCTGCGCCCGGAAAAGCTTTTGCGAGGTGCTGACGATGGCGCCGATGAGTCCGAACGACATCGATACCGTCAAAAGGGCCGCCAAGGTCATCAGCAGGTTGATGCTCAGCATCATTGCCAGCACCCCGAGTATGGTGGCAACGGAGGTAATGAGCTGAGAAATGCTTTGGTTCAGCGACTGGCTGATCAGGTCGACATCATTCGTAATGCGCGAAAGGACCTCGCCGTGGGTCGTGGTATCGTAGTACTTGAGCGGCAGGCGGCTGATCTTCTGATCGATCTCCTTGCGCAGATTGTAGGTGACCTGCATGGAAACGCCGGTCATCATATAGGCCTGTATGTAGGCAAATATCGTGGAGATCAGGTACAGGCTGATAAGGAGAACAATCAGCCTGCCCATATAGGTAAAATCCATGTACAGCCCGGTCCCTAAATAGTAGGAGATCAGTCCTTCGGCGAGCTTGGTGGTTACATTACCAAGCAGCTTGGGGCCGACAATGGAAAAGATGGACGATAATGCGGCAAAAACCATCACAATGATGATCTTGACGCGGTAGGGCTCCAGGTAGCGCACGAGGGTCCGCAGCGTTTTCCGCGCATCCTTGGCTTTTTCGCCCTGAGCACCAAGATTCATCCTACGCCCGATCAAGCTCATCCTCCGAAAGCTGTGATAAGGCAATTTCACGGTAGACCTCACAACTGCGCAGAAGCTCGCGGTGTGTGCCATGCCCGACCATTTCGCCATTTTCGAGCACGATAATCTGGTCGGCAGAAAGAATGGTGCCCACGCGCTGCGCCACGATGAGCAGGGTACTGTCACCGGTCTCGCGATGCAGCGCCTCGCGCAGGACAGCGTCGGTCTTCATGTCGAGCGCTGAGAAACTATCGTCGAATATGTAAATGGGGGCGTTTTTCACCAGAGCGCGGGCGATCGACATCCGCTGTTTCTGTCCGCCTGATAAATTTGAACCGCCCTGGGCGACGTGCGCGTCGTATCCATCCGGCATTGTTGAAATGAATTCCTCCGCCTGGGCGATGCGCGCCGCACGTTGGAGGGTGTCAAAAGGTGCGGCGCGGTCGGCATACTGCAGGTTGGATTTGATCGTGCCCGAGAACAGCACGTTTTTTTGCGGAACATAGCCAACCTTACTGCGCAGATCGCTGCGTTTCATATCGCGGACGTCGACTCCATCGACCAGGATGCGTCCCGAGGTTACGTCGTAAAAGCGGATCAACAGGTTCACCAGGGTCGATTTGCCACTACCCGTCACGCCGATAAATGCGGTCGTGCGCCCGTGTTTCGCTTTAAAGCTAATATTTTTCAGCACCGGCTCGTCGCTGCCGGGATAGCAGAAGGTCACGTTTTCATATTCAATATCCGGAACAAAATCGACCCGGGGCGGGATCGTATTTTTCTTGTCTTTTATTACCGTTTTGGTTTCAATGACTTCTTTGACGCGGGCTGCGCTGACCATTGCACGCGGAATCAAGATGAACATCACGGAAAGCAGCAGAAACGACATAATAATCTGCATGGCATACTGCATGAACGCCATCATTTTCCCGACATCAATCTGCAGGGCCGCGATTTGATGGGCGCCGACCCACACGATCAGCACGGTTGTAACGTTCATGATTAACATCATGGTCGGCATCATCATCATCATGGCGCGGTTGATAAAAAGACCGGTATCCGTGAGTGTCGTGTTGGCAGCGTCGAACCTGGACTCCTCAAATCTCTGGGTATTGAATGCGCGGATAACAAGCATGCCCTCCAGGTTTTCGCGGCTGATGAGGTTCACTTTGTCCACCAGGGTTTGCATGATCCGCATTCTTGGCATCACCATGTAGAAGAGAACGATGATGAGGACCACCAACGCCAGCACCGCACCGACGATCGTCCAGGATAACGTGCGGCTTTCAGAGACGGCCTTGATCGCACCGCCGACGCCTAAAATGGCCGAATAAAACAGCATGCGCACCATCATGACAATTAGCATCTGAATCTGGGTGATATCGTTGGTGGTGCGGGTGATCAGGGATGCGGGCGAAAATTTGTCGAGCTCAGGGTTTGAAAAAGTCTGCACGCGCTTGAACACATCGGCACGCATATCCCGGGCGGTACTGGCGGCGATGCGGGCGGCAAGATAGCCGGTAACGATCATGCATACGGCGCTGAGTAAAGTGATCAGAATCATCTTGACGCCGGTTTGGACGATAAAGTTGACATTCCCGTTGATCACACCCTTGTCCACAATATCCGCCATATAATCCGGCAACGAAAGGTCGCAGATCGCCTGTACCACCAAAAGCGCCAAGGCTGCCAAGAACATGCCCATATATTCGGACATGTATTCCAAAACCATGATCATTAATGTTTCGTCCTTTGATACAAGTTGAGCCTATTCAATGCTCGTAAACAAGAGATCTGTGCACGCTTGTCTGTACGTCTATCAGTGAGATTTCATCCGGTACAACACGGGGTCTAAAACTTGTTTGCACCAGGGCATTCGTATTACGCCGGATCCTGTTCCAGGTTGTCGACCAGTTTGCCCAGCAGGCGGCCCAGCTCTTTGCGCTCCGCCAGCGAGAAATTGTGCAGGAACTGCTCCGCGCTTTCCAGCAAAAGATCATCCATGGCTCGGTACAGCTCTTTTCCGACTTTGGTCAACTCCACACGCACCACGCGCCGGTCCCCCGGGTCGGCCAGCCGCTGGACATAGCCATTGTTCACCAGCCAGTCCGCCGTGCGCGTGGAGGTGCTGAAAGGCACTCCCAGGATGCGGCTCAGGTCGCCCATCGTGATCGGCTCTGATTGGCGAGAAAATACAAAGCCAATGCTAAAAAGGACATCCCGGTCATTGATCTGACCAATCTTCTCTCGCAGGTTATGTTCCTGAATGCTGGATTTTAGATTCAGTATCTGCTCGGGCAGTTTTCCCCGCAGGAGGCGGCGCCGCAGGTAAAACAGGCGCAGGAGGATGTCAGTGATGTCTTTTCGCGTTTCTGTGTTGCCAGAAGGGATATTTTCGTTCATCAATATTTCCGTTTGAAAATATATCATTTCAGAAAGAATTGAGTCAGTGAAAAATGACGGGTATTCAGTATGATTTTCTGCAGAATCCTGCGGCGCATAATTATCAGGATCTCCGGGTGTGAGGCGTTCAGGAATAACACCGTGATGCTTCGTGAACGCAAGCTTGATGCCTGCACACCCGATAGGCGCCTTTTTTGATTCGCGAAAAATACCTCTTGAATTTTTTTGAAAAAGCAGTATGATTGTTTGTGATTGATTTATGAGCGATTATGAGCGATTTTAATCCCACCCCCGAACGACAAAAGCAAATCCTTTCCCTGCTCGCACGGCAAGGCCGCCTGCGGGTGACCGAGATCGTTGAGCAGTTTTCGGTCAGTGAAGCGACGGCGCGGCGTGACGTAGAGGCGCTGGCTTCGCAAGGGAGGGCCCAGCGTGTCCATGGCGGGCTCGTTATCCTGGAGCAAGCGCCGCCTGAACTGCCAATCCTGGAACGTGAAAATGAACAAACTGATGAAAAGGTCCTTATCGGTCTGGCAACGGCGGGTCTAATATCGGATAAGGAAACGGTATTTCTTGGATCCGGTACGACCGTACTCGAGGTTGCGCGTAATATCCGGAATCACAAGGACCTGACGGTGATCACGAATTCCCTGCCGGTGTTGAACGTCTTGACGGGGATCAAGGATATTACTGTTATATCCCTGGGGGGCATGCTGAGAAACAGCGAACTTTCATACATTGGTCATATCACCGAACAGGCGTTGACGGAAGTTAGAGCGGATAAAGTGATATTGGGGACGCGCGGAGTGAGTCTTGAACACGGACTGACAAATGACTATCTGGAGGAAACGCTGACGGACCGGGCGATCCTGAAAATTGGACGTGAGGTCATAATTGTGGCCGACCACACGAAGGTGAACCGCGTGTCAACGGCCCTGCTGGCTCCATTGGAAAGCGTGAACACCTTCGTGACCGACTCGAATTCCGACAAAAAATTCCTCCAAGCATTAAAGAAACAAGGCATCAAGGTCGTTGTCGCTTGATCGATCATTATGCTGCTTGAAAACTTTCGTCCGCAATCAAAATTGGTGACCCGGAGGACTTTGGTGGATAAACCAAAGTTCCCTGTGATCGATGCGCACAACCACCTTGGCGAACCCTTCGGCGGCGGCTGGATCTCG
>CAZPCR010000298.1:0-4428 GCA_964585035.1 uncultured Anaerolineaceae bacterium | reverse complement strand
AAGGATCCAATTTGTTTGAAATTCTTTTTCTTGGCACTTCTGCTTCTGCGCCTTCCGCCAAGCGCGGACTTCCAGCCCTGATCGTGAAACATGGTGAATATCGTTTTCTTATCGATTGCGGTGAAGGCACACAGCGCCAGATCCTGCAATCGGGCACCGGTTTCAAACACCTGACACGGGTGCTGTTGACGCACGGGCATCTCGACCACATCCTGGGCCTCGGCGGCCTACTGAGCACATTCCTGCGCTGGGAAGCGATCGATGAACTTGAGATTTTCGGCGGACGCTCCTCCCTCGACCGCGTCCACGACCTATTGTACGGAGTTGTCCTGCGCGGCAACCAGCCGCCGATGCCGATCGAATTCCGTGAACTTAAGGGCGGTACGTTTTTTGAATGCAATGATTTCACCGTTTCAGCCTTTCCCGTGACCCATCGCGGACCCGATTGCCTGGGTTACGTCTTCGAGGAAAAAGCGCGGCGGCCATTTCTCCCGGAGAAAGCGGATGAACTTGGCGTCCCATTTGGGCCCGAGCGCCGAGACCTGGTAGCCGGCAAGACGATAAACCTGCCTGATGGGCGCACGGTTGCGCCGGACGATGTGCTAGGCCCGGTCCAAAAGGGGTTAAAGCTCGTGGTGGTCGGCGACACGGGCAGGACAGACAACCTGGTGGAGGCCTGCAAGGATGCGGATGCCCTGGTCATTGAGTCTACATACCTGAATGAAGAAGCGGAAATGGCGCATGATTTCGCCCACCTCACCGCACAGCAGGCAGCGGAACTGGCTGTTAAGGCAAATGTCAAACAATTGATCCTGACACATATTTCACGCCGCTATCGCGAGAAGGATGTATTAAAAGAAGCACAGGCTTTATATCCGAATGCGGCAGTGGCGCGTGATTTTGATATATTCCAAATTAAAAGAGATGGGGAGATGGAAGAGAAATTGAATGATGTTAGTGATTAGATATTAGAGAATATAGAATAGAGATTGGGGAATAAAGAGTTGAGGTTGGAGAACAAAGAACTGAGAGTACGAATGTGTGTGCGTGGTGGCTTATATATGCGCCCGTTTCAATTTTCTGATAAACTCATAATATGAACCTTCGACTTTTACGACTGACCGTAATCGTGCTTACGTCGGTCCTAATCGGAACCGCGTGTCAAGCACAGGCGGCTACGCCGCCAGTTGATACAATGGCTACCGCTGTCGCCCAAGTGGCCTTCGGCTTTCTGACCCAAACAGCCGCCGCCGCCGCTGCAACCGCAGCAGCGGCTACATCCACCCCGCCCCCACCGACCATGACCATAACACCCAGCGCCACCCAAACCCTGGTCGTCGTCTTGAATCAGAGCGGTCAACCCAAGCTTCCCCAAACCATAACGCAAGGTGCTTCCTGTTGGTTAGGCGGTCCTAATGTAGTACATGAGACCAATCTAAACAAGGGCAAGGGAGTGCAATTGCTCGGTGTAGGAAGTGTCCCCGGCTGGTATATCATCCGTGACCCCTACTTTCACAGGCCTTGCTGGATTTCGGCAAACGACCTGAAGATTTTCCCCGGCACCGATCTATCCAAGGTCCCTGTTATGACTCCCGGCGGGACTCCGGCGGTTGGGCAATAAGCCTCACCACCCGAGAAACAACCGAACCTAAAACCGGTTTTTATTTCCGGCGTCGAATAATGGCGTCAATCACGGTCAATCCACCGGCTAGATTAAACGTATGGGTTGCCAACATCCGCCCACCGGTCGGTTTAAAGGTCGTTTCAACCACTTCAGCGTAATTATTTTCGTCGAGCGTTGTGATACGGTTGAAATTCAAAGCATAACCATATCGGCGGGATGAATCCTGTGATGGCCGGATCAACTTCCCGTCCTGCATAAAGATGCGGCCGGCAGGCCGCGCAGAACGAATGTCTTTGACAATGGGGTTGCACGGATGGGGAGTCCATTGATCTGAAAGCGGACCCTGAGGCGCGTAATAGAGATGCAAAGCATCCAGACTGGAGCCGCCCTGTTCCTTGACATTTGTAAAAAGCCAAACCTTATTTCCATAGTTCAGCAACGTGGCATCCACAGCGTAAATATCGGTCATCAACGTTTTGACAAATTCCCATTGACCGGGGAATTTCACGCAGCGATATAGTTCTATGGTACGATGCCCGGCCGTTTCGGGGACCATGAATATTTCGCCGCCGCGCTCGAAGATAAACGGATACGAAAGATGATAAGGACGTTCCAGGACGATCTGATTGGAAAGAAGCCGGCCTTCCCGATCAAGCGTGAGGCAGGCAATGCGACCCAACCCTGTTGCATAGATCTTTTCTTCGATGAAAACGTAAAAGTTATTGTCTCTTGCGACGACGAACGGATCACCCCAATACCGGTCTTTATCGGGGATAAGCGGCTGGAACATGGGCCATTGGAGGGAATTGAACCCGGCATCGCGAGCTGTCATGATCACCCACTGATCAATGAAGAATAAGGAAGAAAGCGTCTTGTCGAGCCGGCGCCCGGCGCGCCGAAAAAATGAGGATGGCGTCATAGCGACCTAGCCCGCATCGAGCGTGCTTTCACCGTCCACGAGGATATAAAAACTACGTGGAGTGTTTTCCCCGGGGTCAAAGATGAAATCGGTAACGATAAAGCCCTTTGCGAACGCCGTCTCAAAGAATTCACGCGAAAAGAATCGCCAGTCGCGCGCCAGTGGAAAATCAGCGGCCTTCAACGCCAGGAAATCCGACGGGACTTCCGCGGCAATGAGCTGTGCTTCAAGCGCAGGAACATGTTTGGGAGGACGGACTAAATTTCCAGGCCCGGTTTCAAGCGTATAAAACGGACGGACCCCGACCCGCGCCAGATGGCCCAATTTCAATGTGGGGCGCACATGTTTGCCCAAACGACGCTCGACACGCTTGGTGTTGATCCACCAATCGATCTGGAATCGGTCGGACGGAAGGCCTGCGTTCACATCGTCGCGCATCTCTCCATATTCGGAGCGGCGATAGGTGGAACAAACCGCGCCCAGCCGCGCGATGTTGAGATAGGCGTTCCGGCTGAGGAGTGGGTCGTACGTCCACGTGACATGGTCGAGACTCTGATGACGTACCATCTGCCATTGGGCTCGCTTCAGGGCGAACCCGATACCGCTGTCGCGATGTTCGGGAAGAACTCCCGCCATATGTGAACAATGCTTGGGACGCGGCCCATCAGGGGTGAACTCAAGTCCCGGAAACCCAAAGACAAACCCCACGAGCTGGTCGCCCACGAATGCACCCAGCACTACCCCGCCGTTATGGACGACGGTGATAAGCAAATGCGCGGGGACAACATCCGTTTCACTGCCAGGCCACACTTCGCGCTGCAGAGCCTCCACCGCGGTCATTTCTTCCAATGTTTCGAGAAGGCGAATCGTCCAGGCTGTCATGGTCTATCACCATCGATGCGGCGGTCGGACCGCAGGGTCATCAGATCTAATTGCGAAAAGTCCGTATTGCCTCCAATACTTTTTTGGTCGTTTCCGAGGTGCGCGCGGCTACAGAAATCCAAAATGCACTCGCCCAGTGCTTGCGTTTCAGGTAATCGAGACGATACGTAAAACGCGCCGGCATGAGACCAAAGGTGCGCGGCAGGTTATCCACCGGGCAGGTACGGTTGATAGAGATGTAATCCAGCCAGAAGGAAGAGGCCGGATAATAAGGGATAAAAGATTCACACAGCACGATCAAAGCGCGCAAGATCACAAGCGGCAGATCAAAGAGCCAATGCGGCCTTTGAGTGACCTGCATGATGATCTCAACGGTCTGCCGCACAGTGAAATATTCGCTGCCGCCAATCTGATACGTGTGATCGATCGTCGCCTCATTATCCAGGGACCAGAGCAAAACCGTGACGAGGTCTTCCACCCACAACGGTTGAATGACCGTCCGCATACTGCCCGGCAATGGAAAGAAGAAGGGCGTTATTTGTAGCAGCCGGGCCAGACTGGTGGTGAAATGGTCCTCCGGACCGAAGATAAGGGACGTCTCGAAGATAGTGTATGGAACTCCCGAACGCCGGATATGTTCCTCGGCAATACCTTTGGCTTTGAAGACCGGGTAGGCCGACGAACGGTTCGCGCCGATGTGGCTGAGGTACACCATACGCTTAACGCCCACATCGGCCGCAACGCGTGCCAAATTCTCGGTGCCGCGCACATCCACTGCCATCAGGTTTGCGTCGCGCCCCTGCGACTCGGCACCGGCCAGATGAAAAATAACATCCACATCTTTGAGAGCGGCGCGAATGGCACGCTCATCCGCCAGGCTGACAACGGCTACTTCCACGGGAAGTCCCCTGGGAAGGCGCGGTGAACGCCGCGAGGGGCGGATAAGCACTCGCAGTTCCTGGCCGTTTTCGAACAGATGATGAACCAGCGCCCGGCCGATAAA
>CAZPCR010000297.1:0-4434 GCA_964585035.1 uncultured Anaerolineaceae bacterium | reverse complement strand
TGTCTGTTTAGGTCTGGATATTCTCCATAATCATTACTGAAAAACGTTGATAAAGTTACAAACAAATTTTTTCCCTTTATTACAACAATAATAACTTTTTCCATACCTGCGGGTTCGTTTGTATATGGATTCTCTACAAGATAGAAAGAAACTATAACCATACCGGCCTTAACCTGCCCTTTCGACGGTTGAACAAGGGTGTGCCAAATTGGCACACCCTTGTTCATTGTAATTACACAGTATTCTGTAACTCTAGCTCAGTTGAGTCTTGGGAGTCGGTTTCAGGAAGTACAGTTCAAGGAAATAAAACACGAAGGTCAGGATGAAATTGGTCGCCATGCCATGGGAGTAATGGTCGTTCTGATAACCAGAGAGGACGAAAAGCACACCGCTGGTCGCCGCCAGGGTCATGCTCAAGAAACCAAGCACACCGAAGACCTGCACACTTCTGATCTTCGAGGCCAGCGCCAGCACCAGTGTGACCAGGGCCAGGACCGTCAAAACGGTTCCCAATAAGGCGTGTACCAATGCTATAGAACCGACCTGATTTAGAGCACCCAAAACATTGTGCAATGAAAAAGAAATGGGAGGAATGTTAGGTGGATCCGAGAGGTTGATAGCCATTCCTAATTCGAATTGAAACGCCAGGAATACAATTAGGGTAACCACTGCTACGCGTAGACCTTTAAAAGAATTTGTAGACATACCTGTAATGCTCCTTTTATTTTGAATGGTTCGTTTTCGCGATCGAGGGCGTGCCTTTCTTTAGTTCTTGATTTCGCCGCTTAGCCAGGTTTTCACTTGCAGCACCAGTTGATCGAAAACCTTGTCAGCGTTCTTCAGGTTGGCTTCACCGAGCATCTGAAAGCCAAAGCCTTTTATCTGAAGCATGATCAGAGTTGCAATCACTTCGGGTTCAAGCTCCGCTCGAAAAACACCCTGGCGGATGCCGCGCTCTATAAGGTCAACCAGATACCCCCGCCAATTCTCATCGAGCTTCTTGAAAATCTCCGCAATGGCGGGGTCACGTAGCGAACGGATGAACAGCTCGATGAAGACCACCAGCCGGTCGCGGGCATCGCGGAAATTGTGGCGGGCGTCTTCCAGCTCGGCAAGCATTTCTTTCCAGGCATCCGTAGCCTTCTCTCCACCAGACTCGACTGCGTAGGATGTGCTGAACTTCTCGATCATATAATCCACCACGCCTTTTATCAGGTCCTCTTTGGTGGGAAAGTAATAGTGGAGCGTGGCATTGTTGATCCCAACCTGCGTGGCTACATCACGGACTCGTAAACCTTCGAAGCCTCGATTGGCGATATGGTCGAAAGCAACGAGAACTAACTCGTTATAGCGGGATTTGTGAGGGGTTTGGCTAATGTTCATTTGCACTCTTATTCAACCAACTGGTTGATTGAATATTAATATGTTCCTACCAACCTGTCAAGACCATTAATGGAAAAGTTTAATAAACTAACCAATTCCAAAGGAAATTTGACTGATAATTTTAAATATTCAGTGTTATTTTCTATTGACTTTTATAATACTATAGGATAATATATCTATATAGATATAAGTCTAAAAAGGAATAATATGCCTCTCTCACATGCCATTCTCGGCTTTCTCGAATACCAACCCATGACAGGCTATGACTTGAAAAAGCTTTTCGACCTGTCCATCGCGCATTTCTGGTCCGCCACACAGAGCCATATCTATAAAGCGTTGGAAAACCTGGAAAAAGACGGATTGGTCGAGTCCAGCGTCATCCCAGGGGAAGGGAAACCCAACAGGAAGCAATATCAGATCACGGATGCGGGAAGAGATGAACTGCGCCATTGGATAACAACCCCCCTGCCCGTGGAAATCCCGCGCCAAGCCTGGCTGATCCAGGTTTTCTTCGCACACGGGATCACCAACGAGGAGATCGGCCGCCTGTTCGTGGAACGCATCGAAGCGATCCGTGAACACCTGGCACGAACCAAAATCGCACAGTCGACCATCGATGAAAATTACGAGCAGGTGCGGATCGACAGGATGCGCGACCTCTGGCAATTAACGCTCGACTACGGCATGGACTATTACGAACGCGAAATCGCCTGGCTGGAAAAGACTTTGCCGCGTGTCCGTCGCTTACCCGCGCTCGAATTGTCGAAATCCTGAAAAAAAACTTACCAGACCCGGAAGGAAATAAATTATGGAACTAAGGAACAAGCTCATGCTTATCACCGGCGCCTCAAGTGGGATCGGGGCAGCCACCGCCAAAGCCGCGGCGCGAGCCGGGATGCGCGTTGTCCTGGCAGCACGCACGCAAGTCAACCTTGAGAAGGTAGCAGCCGAGATCCGCCTAAGCGGCGGGCAAGCTTACGTCTGCGCCGTCGATATGACCGATCCGCAGGCCGTGCAAAAAATGGCCGAAAAGATCACCGTGGAATTGGGTACGCCCGACGTTCTGTTCAACAATGCGGGCGCAGGACGCTGGCTGTTCACGGAGCAGACCGGTGACGATGAGGCTGCACAAATGATCGCGGCGCCCTACCTCTCGGCCTTTTATGTAACGCGCGCCTTCCTGCCCGCTATGATCGAGCGGGACAGCGGCACGATCGTCAACATGACCTCCATCGCGGCATTCATGTCCTTCCCGGGTGCGACGGCCTACGCCGCGGCGCGCTGGGCCATGCGCGGATTCAACGAAGGACTCCGCGCAGACCTGCACGACACCAAAGTACGCACGATGCTGACGGCCTTTGCCAAGGTTAAAAGTGAGTTTTGGAAGAATAACCCCGGAAGCGCAGAGAACGTTCCCGGCGCGCAAGCCCTCATTCCGCCGCTCACGCCCGAACAGGCCGCGGTAACGATCCTGACCGGACTGCGTTGGAATCTGAGATTCGCGGCGGCCCCTTTCATGTTGTGGGTGGTGCTGATGCTTAACTATCTTTTCCCACTGACCACGCGATGGCTGCTGTACAGCACCGGGGCACGGCGGCAAATAAAACCATCATCAGCATAAACAACACAAAACAGAGAGTTTTGGAGGCAACATGTTACAGGTATTATTCGGCTTCGCACCGTGGATCATCTACTGGATCTTTTCAGGGACAAAGCTTTGGACTCCTGCCATTCTCGGCGCGCTCGTCGTTGCGGCAGGGCTGGTGAGTTGGCGCTGGACCAGACGACGGGATGTAAAAACGATGGAAGCGGTCACGCTGGTCTACTTCCTGATAAATGCCATTGTCACACTCGGCTTCCACCTGCCGTTATTTAAAACCTACGGCCCCTTCTTAAACAGCCTGACATTGGCGGCCATGGCCTGGGGCACACTGATCGCGGGTTCGCCGTTCACCTACCAATACGCGCGCGAAGACTGGCCGCGCGAAACCTGGGACAATCCCATCTTCATCGCCACCAACCAGATCATTACAGGTGTATGGGGCGTGATCTTCGTGCTCAACGCAGGGTTGGCCGTACTATGTTTTCCGTTTCCCCATCTCAACATCCTGCTAAACGCGGTCGCTGCGAACATCCTGATCGGTCTCGGCATCGCGTTCTCATCTGTCTTCCCGAAGTGGTACCCACGCTTCGCCATCCAGCAGCAGATCAACGCGCGTGAACCCTACAAGTGGCCTGCCCCAAAATTCAATGGTCGTCCATCTTCCGATAACGATCACGATGTCATTGTGATCGGCTCAGGAATCGGTGGGCTTACAGCCGCGGCCCTGCTCGCCAGGCGCGGACTCAAGGTGGCTGTGTTCGAGCAGCATTTCCTGGCAGGTGGATACTGCACGTCGTGGGAGCGTGGCGTCCGCAGCAAAGGAGAGCGCCTTGCATATATTTTCGACGCAGGCGTGCACGACGTCAGCGGATTAGGCGAGCGCGGCGGGGTCCGCAACCTGATGAGGCAGCTCGACATCGAAGAGGAAGTCGATTGGCAGCGGATGGACCATGAATACTTTATCAACGGTAAGCATTTACGCGTGCCGCGCGACCCCGATTCCTTTGCCGCCAAACTGGGAGACCTCTTCCCCTCGGAACGCGAGACTGTGAAATCATTCCTGGGCGAAATGAGATCAATTTACAATGAAATGTATGCTGACATGGAGAAGACTGGCGGCGTGCCTAGTGCACCGCGCACAGTGGAAGACATGCTGGCTTACCCGGCCGCACATCCCCACATGATGAAGTGGATGGACAGGCCTTTCGGCGAAATGCTTGATGAGTATTTTACGGACGACGAGCTCAAACAATTCCTGTCCACGCTGACAGGTTACCTGAGCGACGACCCAACTGTGCTGACGGTCGGCGCCATGGCTCCCATCTTCGGTTATTATTTCGAGGGCGGATATTATCCCGGCGGCGGTTCACAAAAATTTGCCGACACACTGGTGGGCGTGGTCGAAAAATACGGCGGAAAAATCCATCTACGCACCCCGGTCAAACGTA
>CAZPCR010000296.1:1676-4477 GCA_964585035.1 uncultured Anaerolineaceae bacterium | reverse complement strand
CGAGGTCGAACGTGGCGCATTGGTGGAGAGTCTCAAAAAAGAGCTAAAATTGTAAAATCCATTCATTGTGTGCGAGTCTCTCACGGCGGGAGATTGAGGATGGACAAGCTTAAAGATTTACCGCCAAGGGCGCTAAGAGCGCCAAGTAAAAATCAAGATTTGTCACTCTTAGCGATTTAAGGTTCAAAAAATCAAGAAACCTCTTGTTAGTGAGGTTCGAATAAGTCGGTTAATATCGCTGGCAGACCGAAAGGTCTATTCCTACCATACAAAATACAAATTCAGATGGAACTATTTTCCTGAAAAGCGCCATTAATTGTAAAGAATTCTTTTTGGGTCAGATGAAGGAGACAAATCATGAACGATATCTTTAACGCGCGTGACCTGTTAAAGGTTGGGAAAAGTCAATATGTTATTTACCGCCTGGACGTGCTTGAAAAGGCTGGCCTGACAGAGATCAAACGCCTGCCTTTTTCCATCCGGATCATGCTGGAGGCGGCGCTCCGTCAATGCAACGGACGCGAGATCACGCCGGAGGATGTGAAGAACATTGCCGCCTGGCAGTCGTCTCCGCTTCCCAAGGAAACCGGGGCGGCGGCCGGGGGCAGACCCGGCATTCCCTTCCTGCCGGCTCGCGTAGTGATGCAGGACTTTACCGGAGTGCCTGCCCTGGTAGACCTGGCCGCGATGAGGGCGGCAGTGGCGCGTTTGGGAGGAAACCCCAAAATGATCAACCCTCTTGTACCGGTTGACCTGGTCATCGACCATTCGGTACAGGTGGATTTCTTTGCTAGCCAGGATGCGTTACAGCGCAATACGGAGATCGAGTTCCAGCGCAACCGCGAACGCTATGAGTTCCTCAAATGGGGACAAAATGCTTTCAGCAACTTTAGAGTCGTCCCGCCCATGACGGGTATCGTTCACCAGGTCAATCTTGAATACCTTGCCGATGTGGTCACAGCACGACGTCTCACGACATTGGACCAGAAGCGAGTGACATCCGATACCGACCTGGTGGCCTTCCCGGATACTTTGGTCGGCACCGACTCGCATACCACCATGATCAATGGGCTGGGTGTGGTGGGCTGGGGAGTAGGCGGTATCGAGGCCGAAGCCGTAATGCTTGGCCAGCCCATGGACATGCTGCTGCCCGACGTGGTGGGCTTCAAGGTGCACGGTAAACTGCGCGAAGGCGTCACTGCCACGGACCTGGTGTTGACCGTCACACAAATGCTGCGCAAGCTGGGCGTAGTGGATAAGTTCGTCGAGTTCTTCGGCCTGGGGCTGGACTCCATGTCCCTGCCGGACCGCGCCACCATCGGCAACATGGCGCCGGAATACGGCGCGACCATGGGATTCTTCCCGGTGGATGCCGAGACATTACGATATATGAAATTAACCGGACGACCTGAGAGTGTGATCGAACGTACTGAAGCGTACTGTCGTGAACAGGCGCTCTTCCGAGATGCGTCCACACCCGACCCGGAATTTACCGAAGTACTCGAGCTGGACCTTGATTCGGTCGTGCCGTCGCTGGCCGGGCCCAAACGCCCGCAGGACCGCATCGCCATGTCCGATATGAAAGAAGCTTTTCAAAAGGCCCTCACCGCTCCTGTGAGCGAACAGGGCTTTGCACTTAAACCGGAAGCCCTCGATAATCAGGCGGCATTCGGTACGAAGGGGGGTTCGACCAAGATCAAACATGGCGCGGTTGTGATCGCAGCGATCACCTCCTGCACAAATACCAGCAACCCGTCCGTGATGGTGGGCGCGGGATTGGTGGCGAAGAAGGCGCTGGAGAAAGGCTTGAGCGTCAAGCCTTATGTAAAGACCAGCCTGGCGCCTGGCTCGCGGGTCGTAACCGAATACCTGGAGCGAGCCGGCTTGATCGAGCCATTGTCCAAGTTGGGTTTCAATGTTGTAGCTTATGGCTGCACAACTTGCATCGGGAACAGCGGCCCGCTGCCCGTGGAGGTTGCAAAAGCCGTTACCACCAGTGAACTTGTGGCCGCGGCAGTGCTCTCAGGGAACCGGAACTTCGAGGGCCGTATTAATCCATTGGTTAAAGCCAGCTACCTGGCCTCACCGGCCCTGGTCGTTGCTTATGCACTGGCCGGACGTGTGGATATCGACCTTGATAAAGAACCGCTCGGCACAGGCTCGAATGGCGACCCTGTTTATCTCAGGGACATCTGGCCAACCCGCCAGGACATCGATACGACCGTAGGCCAGAGCCTGGTCTCTCAGATGTTCACAAATAAATATGACAGCGTCTTCGAAGGCTCGGATGCATGGAAGGCGATCAAAGTATCGGGTGGCGACCTTTATGAATGGGATGAGGCTTCCACTTATATTCACCATCCGCCGTATTTCCAATCTGTGACACTGAATGTGCCACCGGTGGGCGACATCGAAGGGGCCCGCGTGCTGGCGATGTTTGGCGATTCGATCAATACCGATAACATCTCACCGGCAGGCAATATCGCGGCAGACAGCCCGGCAGGTAAATTCCTGCAGGAGCGCGGCGTGCAGCCGAAAGATTTCAACTCGTACGGCGCGCGGCGCGGCAACGACCTCGTCATGGCACGCGGCACGTTTGCAAATATCCGCCTGAAGAACCTGCTCATCGCTCCGCGCGAGGGTTTTTATACAAAGTATTTCCCGGATGGCGTGGAAATGCCCATCTTCGATGCAGCCATGAAATATCAAAGTGAAGGTGTCCCTTCGATCATCCTGGCCGGAAAGGAATATGGCGCCGGATCAAGCCGCGATTGGGCGGCCAAAGGTCCGTTGCTGCAAGG